>JASHZA010000214.1 GCA_030042765.1 Candidatus Binataceae bacterium
CCCGATGTGCTGTTTAACGAGCGTTGCATCGAAGCTCGAGATGCCGCGAACGAAGTCGGGATCGCGATCCATCGGCGACGGGCAGCGAACAATGGCCTCGACCGGATAATCTCCCACCGGCGTGAGCGCGCTATGCAATCGCGCGATAACATCGGCCCGCGGAACGAAGTCCGGCTCCATCAGCGCCCGCCGTTCAGCGTAGTATGGGATAACGGGAGACCAATTTTGCCCGTAGATAATGACGACGCTGCCGGGCTCAGTATGCGATCTCACTGCCTGGGCGACCGCCATCTGCCATTCACCCTGAGGATGCAAAATGTTCGGCATGAAGTGAACACGGAACCACGAAAGCTGTGAAGCTATCACAAACAGCAGACAAACCCACGCAGTTCGGTAATACTCTGTTGAAAACAACCTGCCAATTATCACCGCCACGGCAGCAAGCAGAAAAACCGCATTCGCAGTGTCATAATAATTGTGGACGATATGTAAATTGGTGAAAACAATGAATGGAAGAAGAAATCCAAGGAGCATTGCCGCAACTGCAATGCAAATGCGTCTGTCGAAGACACGGTTATACGCGCCGACGAAAACGATCAGAGCCAGAAGGACGACAGAATAGAGACCCAGCGTATCGGTACATACGCGCAACATCGTCACCAGGAACTCTTTCGAAAAGAGCTGACCCCAAGTGCCAAAGTTCCACGCCAGCATCCTGGCGTTGGTGGAAATCATCAACCTGCCGATCGGATTTTGTAACTTCTCAGCGTCGGCGAAACGGTTCCAGAACCAGAAGATAATCGGAGGCGGCGCTATCACCGCCGCGGCCCGGACAATGAAGCGCCCGAAAGGCTCCCGCCGTTGACACCGAATTACCAGATGGTAGAGCAGTATTAATCCCGCGAGAAAAAAGAACGGGAAAAACGTCGTGATTTTCCCCAGAGCGCCGATGGTGCCGCAGATCGCGGTCCCCAGCACGGCGGTCTGGCTGGTCGTTCGCGCAACGCGCTCGACCCCGGCCAGAAAGGCGAAACAAAAGAACATCGCCAGCGTTTCCATCAGGAAAGCCGTGCCCCAAAACAGGTAGATCGGCGAAGCCAGCAATAGAATCGCGAAAACGAAGACTTCCTTTCTGCCCAGACCGTAGGCACGCGCGAACATCCCTGCCGGGAGGATGGTCAGAACGACGAACAGGTAACTGACCATTCGTCCCGCCGGATCAAGTGGGAGTCCGGTCAGCTTGACCAGTCCGGCCACCAGTAGTTGATATACTGGAAATTCAAAGGGTATCGACCACGGCGCGCCTAGCACCGGGGTCGGATAGGCAAGCCAGCGCGCCCCTCGAATAATCCAATATGAAGTAATCGCCGTCTGGGTTTGCCGGAACGAGTGCATCCCAAGCAAGGGAGTGTTCCAGCGTATCGCCAGTACCAACAGGCCGGCTGCCAGCAGGGCAACAGCTATCACACCCAGCGCAAAGTCGTGTCTTCCGCTCGGATTGGCGCAAGCGGCGAGGCTGGCCGGATCACTCTGGTGGCCCGCAGGATCGTCGCGCGCTGATAGATCGCGTAGTTGCATCAGGTCACTCGGCAGGCGAGCAAGGTGAAGGTTGGATCAAATCATTCAACGCGGCCAGACTTGAAGCTGTGCGGATCGATCGGCAACCAGGTAATCGCCGCGCGATAGCATTTTCTCGATCAGACAGTAAAAGATAATAAACAGGTATCGCGACCCCATTTCACGAATCTTGAACTTGGAAATTCCTTCCTTTCGATTTCGCCATGAGTTCGACAGGACCGCGTATCTGTAGCCACGTACAATACATTTGAGCGGCATCTCGACCGTAAGATTGAAATGGCTGGACAGCAGCGGCTGGATGCCCGCAATCGCGCTGCGGCTGAAGAGTTTGAAGGCGTTGGTTGTGTCGTTGTAACGGATTAGAAAAAGGCACTGGATGAACAAATTGGCCATACGGTTCAGAATCAGCTTATGCACCGGATAACCCGAGACCGACGCGTCGCGGTTAAAGCGCGACCCGAAGACACAGTCATAACCTTCCTCGAGTTTCCGATAAAATCTCACCAGATCCACCGGATCGTCCGAACCATCGGCCATGACGATTGCGACCGCGCCACCGCGGAATTGCGCGAGACCGCGCCGGATCGCGAAGCCGTAACCGCCGGGCGGCGTATTGTTGACGTAGTGAAGCTCGGAATGCTCCCGGCAGAGCGTTAGAAGTACCTGCTCGGTGTCGTCATCGCTGTTATCGTTCACCACCAGGATTTCGTACTTGATTCCGGCGGCGCTCAAGGCCGAGATTAAACTCTTGACCGTGCCGACGATGTGGCGTTCCTCATTATGCGCCGGGATCACGACGGAGAGCAGGTCCTTGATCCCCGCAGCTTCCCATTCGGCTAACGACCGCACTTCAACTGGCATTGGCGTCCCCCGATTGCTCAAACCGATTTTGCGCTCGGTCGATGATCTCGCCCAGCATCGTCTTCAGGTCGTAGCGGTAATTCCATTCGGGATAATGTGATTTGAACCGACTTACATCGCTGATCCACCAGATGTGATCGCCGGTTCGGTTTTGGTCCGAGTAAGTCCAGTTGAAGGGCCGGCCCGTCAGAGTTTCGCACAGATCGATGACTTCGAGAACAGAGCAATTGGCGTGGCGCCCGCCCCCGATATTGTAAACTTCTCCTGATCGGGGCTTCATGATGAACTGCCAGAAGGCATTCACCATGTCGTAGGAATGGATATTGTCGCGGACCTGCTTTCCCTTGTATCCCAGCACCGTGTAAGGCTCGCGCGTCACCGCACATCGCACCAGGTAGGCGAGAAAGCCGTGCAGGCGGGTTCCCGAATGACCCGGACCGGTCAGGCATCCACCGCGAAAACAAGCGGTCTTGAGGCCGAAGTAGCGGCCGTATTCCTGCACCAGGATGTCGGCGGCCAACTTCGACGCACCAAACAAGCTGTGCATGCAGCCGTCGATACTCATGGTTTCGTTGATACCCTGAGCGGCAAAAGGATGCCCCGGGTCGAGCTCCCAGCGCTGGTCTGACTCGATCAGCGGCAGATGATTTGGCCGGTCGCCATACACCTTATTGGTGCTGGTGAAGATAAAGGCCGCGTCGGGACAGTACTGCCGGGTGGCTTCCAGGAGATTCAATGTGCCGTTTGCATTGACGGTGAAATCGGTCTGGGGATCGCGCGCGGCCCAATCATGTGAGGGTTGGGCTGCCGTGTGAACGACTGCGGCGATGTCTTTCCTGTGTTGCGCGAAAAGCGCGGCGATCCCGCTGGTGTCGCGAATATCGAGGTCGAAATGCCGGTAGCGCCTGACGTCGGATTGAAGACGTTCGTGGCTCCAGGCAGTGCTCGCCTCTTCGCCGAAGAACCGGCGGCGCATGTCATTGTCGATACCCGCGACATCCATTCCCTTCTCGGCGAGGAAACGGACAGTCTCCGCGCCGATCAACCCCGCCGCGCCAGTCACAATGCAGATGCTCATAGGGATCTTCCCGGTTACTGACTGAGTATCGGAATAAGTTCCTTCCGATATTCATCGAGCCACGCTATTACGTCATCGAGAATGCCTTCGGCCGTGTAGCGCGGCGACCAATTCGTCACCTGCCTGACCAGGCGGTTATCCGAAACGTAATAGGGAATGTCTTCCGAGCGCGTGAGCGGGTTTGAGCCCACCGCGATATTTCGCCCGGTTCTCTCGGCGCACAATGCGGTGAGCTCCTTCAGCGACACGCTGGACCCCGCTCCGCCCCCGACATTGAAGGTGTGCCCGCCGAGCGACTCGATGCGTGTGGCCTGATGCTCAACCAGCCTGTACAGGTCGTCCACGTGCAAAACGTCCCTTACCTGGAGTCCCTCGCCGCCGAAACCGCTGTAGCCAAGCGGCCCGCCATACAGGTGCCGCGCCGCCCACAGAACGAAAAAGCCCTGGTCGACTTTGCCCATCTGCCAGGGACCGCTGATCACCCCGCAGCGATCGATCACCGTGGGTATCCGGTGCATCGCGTGGTACTCTTCCACCAGAAGTTCCGAGGCGAGCTTGGTAGCGCCATAGAGCGAGCGGTTTCCGGTAGTTGGAAAGCTTTCGGCGACGCCTTGTGGCGACCATCCACAGCCGCTCGCGCCGGCTTCCGGAATGAGTCTCGTTGCGGCCGGCATCACCGGCAGTGCTTGGAGTGCAGCAATCGAATAGACCCGGCTGGTCGAAAGAAAAATCATTCCCGCCCCGTGGCGCCAGGCCAGGTCGAGGCAGTTGAAGGTACCCATAAGGTTCGTCTCAACCACGTACCGCGCGTCCCCATCGGAACCTGCGTGCACCGACGGTTCCGCCGAGCACTCGATGATAAGGTCGACCGCCCCGACCGCGTTGAGATCGTCGGGGCTTCTTACATCGCCGTGAACGAAGCAAACCCCACCTTGGGCCAGCCGGCGCAGCGCAAGTTCGCTCCCGCGCCGCTTCAGGTTGTCCAGTGCGGTGACGGACCATTCGTGATCCCGTCGAAGCCTCAGGGCGAGGTTCGCCCCGACGAAGCCGGCTCCGCCTGTTACCAGAATGCGCATCTTTTACAGAACTTATTTAGAATATGCATGGCGATCAATAACGCCTATTATTAATAACGGCGATTAAATTCTAGCTCAAATCACTCTAAAGCTAGCTTAACAATAATGGAGGTTATTGGGAACGCACGGCTAAGTAGCCCAGGTTGGCCCCCCCATGAACCCATGAATCGGATCGGCCGAGAGGCGGTTACTACCCGAGCAAC
>JASHZA010000215.1 GCA_030042765.1 Candidatus Binataceae bacterium
GGTTGCCGATCGCTCGTGGAACATGCTCGAATTGCTCGCTGTTTGCGAACAGGAGCGCGACAGCGAGGAGCAGGACCTCAGTGGTGCCCTCTCCCGAATCGTCGATCAGACCGGCAAGCCTGATATCGTCATTTCCGGGTTGCCAGGCGAATACGTCGCCAAGCGTCTGCTTACGCTGCCGTTCCATGACCGGCGCCGTCTGAAGCAGGTTGTTCCCTTCGCCCTCGAAGAACATCTGCCCTTCGCGGTAGACGACGCCGCGGTGGCTTTTGCCCGAGTCGGGATTGAAGATGACCAGACGCTTGTGATTGCGGCCTTCGCCCGCAAGGAAGAATTACGACGTCATCTGGAGTTGCTGGCGCGCGCCGGACTCGATCCGAAAATCGTCACGCTCAGCACTCTCGCGCTGGCGGGTTTGCTCACGCGCGTACGCAACGGTCATAGCGGACCGCACCTGGTACTTGACCTCGACCACGCATGCACCTCGATGGTGCTGATCGACGCGGGCGGTACGCCGCGCGCCATGCGCACGGTTGGCCAGGGGCTCGACCCGGAAAGCGGCAATCCGCTCCTGCAACCGGCAGCCGCGGCGATTCTTGGCGCCGTGCGTCAGACGCTGCTCGCGCATCCTCCGGAGCACGAGCCTGCCGACCTCGTGCTCGCCGGTCCGGTCGCCGCCGCCCCTGAGTTGCGCGGTCAAATTGCGGACATGCTTGACGTGCCGGTGCGTGACTTCGGCGAGTTCGATTGCTCGACCCTGATCCAGGGGATCCGCACCGAACCGGTTCGATTCGCCGGATGCGTTGCCATGCTGCTGGGCGAGGCTCCGGTCAGGCCCCTGGAACTACTCAACTTCCGCCAGGGCGAAT
Source organism: Candidatus Binataceae bacterium (assembly GCA_030042765.1). Classification (GTDB taxonomy): domain Bacteria; phylum Desulfobacterota; class Binatia; order Binatales; family Binataceae; genus JASHZA01. Next base: position 870 of record JASHZA010000215.1, read on the forward strand.
TCTCATTTACCGGTCGCAGCCTCTCGGTTGCGCCACTGCGTTTGTCGGCGATACTCGCCACGGCGGTGGTCGCCGTTGCATTGCTCCACTTCGTGCTCTCGCTCGTGGTCAGCGGCCGCCAGCTTCATATGCTCAACCGTGAAATCCGAGCCGTCACCGAGCCCGCGCTGGGCGCCGCTGATCCGGCAACTGCCGAAAACGATCTCGCGAGCAAGATCAAGGACATGACCAAGCGCCTGCATCTGATGGGCGGAAGTCTCAGCCACGGTTCGCCGCTGGACGTTCTGCTTGCGCTCTCACGTGCAATTCCGCCTGGATTGCCCGCCCAGGTCAGCACGCTTCAAATCGACGAGACCGGTATCAAGCTCGATGGCGAGGCAGACTCGCTCGCCACAGTCGACGAGGTCAAGCGGGCACTCGAGACCAACGGCGCTTTCAGCGCGATTGCGATCGACCATGCGGGCGCCGGTTCGGATCCGAGTAAAGTCGAGTTTCGTCTGAGCGCCACGCTCAAGGACGAAACCGGAGGCTTCTGACCGATGATCGAGCGGCTTAAGCAAATAGTGGGAGCAGTGCCGCGCCCGAAATTGACGCTGCCCGAAACCGCGAAGCGGCTGCGCTCCGCGATCGAACCGCATGTGCGGGAGCTCCGGCAAAAGATCGATCCGGCGTGGGCCAGTGCGAGCGCCTGGTACGAAAAGCGCGAGCCGCGCGAAAAGGTCCTTTTGCAGGTCCTTGGCGTGATCGTCGTGCTGTTGCTTGGTTACAACCTCATCTACTCCCCGGCCGTCTCCTTGCGCGCAGACCTGGCCGACCGGGTTGTAGCGCGCCGCCAGGACCTGATCGCCGTACGCCGCATGATGCGCACTTATGACCGTCTGCAGGCCGGCCTTGCGCAGAGCGAGAAACGCACCGTCCCCGGCAAGAATTTCTCGCTCTTCTCCGCCCTTGAACAGGCTCTGACTAACAGTGCCGGCCGCGATAAGATCGGAGCGATCTCACCCGCCGACCATTCGGTCCCCGGTGGCTTTATCCAATACACGGCTGACGTCAAGCTGAACGCGATCAGCCTCTCCCAGATCGTCGATACCCTTTACGCGGTCCAGTCTCTCGCGGTTCCGGTCACCGTCTCCAACCTTCAGATTCACGAGCATGCGCAGGACTCTCACTCGTACGACGTAGACATGAGCTGCATCGCTTTGGGCAGAAATGGCTGAGACGCCGGCAGCGCGGTGGAGGATGCCGCGGGGAAAATGGCTGGTCGCAACCTACGGAGCCTTCGGACTGGCGGTGTTCCTGGCCTTTATGGCGGCGAGCTTCCCGTACAACGACGCGATTTCGTCATTGCTGGCGCCATACCAGATGAAACTGGTCTACCAAAGTCAGCGGATGAGCCCGCCCATCGGCGCCCGGCTCGAGGACGTGCGGCTGCTTTCGACCGTTGGCTCCTCCCCACAACTGATTCTGCACAGCTCGGGCGTTACCCTGGCGCCTGCGCTTGGCTCGCTTTTGGTCGGCCGTCCCGCCATCAAGCTTTCCGCCGACCTTTACGGCGGTACTTTCAATGCGACGGTCTACCAGCACGCCGGAGCAACCGACCTGAGCTTCGTCGTGAGCGGCCTCAGCCTGTCGGAGAGTGCACCGCTGCGGGAGTTAGGAGCGAAGCTTAGCGGCAACATCTCCGGCGCCGGATCCGCTCAATTGAACAGCCCGTCTCTTCCCGACAGTAGTGCTCACATGACGCTTGATGGCCGCGACGTCGCAGTGGAGATCGCCGAGGGCGCTCCGCCGATCCGATTAGGCACAATCTCCGGAACACTCTCGCTCGAAAGCGGCACGCTAACCCTGCATGACGTCGAGGCCCGCGGCGGCGACCTCGAGGTCAACGCCGAAGGCACAATCCACTTCGAGCCCGAAGTGGCGGAGAGCGACGTCGAGATGCGCCTGTCGCTGGTTCCCACATCGG
>JASHZA010000216.1 GCA_030042765.1 Candidatus Binataceae bacterium
CGTCAACCCAAAGGCGTAATTCACCAGGTTAAATGGAAAGAGTGGGACGAACCGGACGAATGCCACGAAGCGCCATCCTTCCTCCTCGACTCCTCGTATCAACCGCGCCAGCCTTTCACCTGATCGTCGGGAGACCCAATCCGACGCGACGTAGCGGGCAGTCACGAAAGCAAGCGTGGCGCCCAGGGTCGCGCCGGTCAGGTTCCACAAAGTTCCCCATACCGGGCCGAACAGAACGCCGCCGGCGACCGTGAGCACCGACCCGGGAACGAACAGGACCGCGGCGAGCGCATAGAGCACCACGAAAAGTATCGGCGCCCACCTCCCAAAGCGACGCAGTCCCTGCTCGAGCACGGCGGCCTCGAAAAGGTTGCGATGGAACGCAAGCCATGAGACCGCGGCAACCAGGGCCAGGACCACGATCAACCGCGAGATCAGACTGCGTCTGTTCATGCTGCGCTTCTCCGGCCGATCGCGTATCGCCCGGCGGGACCACGAAATGGCTGAAGCAGCATTCGGCCCAACCATAATTCGCGGGCTTCGCGGAACTGTTCGATGCCTATGGTCATCCCCTCATGCCCGGCGGCTGGCTGAGCCCTGTACGTTCCCAGCAATCGATCCCACCATGGCAGGTTGAAACCGAAATTACTGTTGGTTTCATCGACGACTATCGAGTGATGGACGCGATGCATGTCGGGCGTGACGACAAGCCATCGAAGATAGCGATCCAGCCGGCCCGGAAGGCGAACGTTGCCGTGATTGAACATCGAGGTCGCGTTGAGCAGGACCTCGAAGAAAAGCACACTGGCCGCCGGCGTTCCCAATGCCGCCACTGCGCTCAACTTGATCAGCATCGAGATCACAATCTCGATCGGATGGAAACGCGCGCCCGTGGTCACGTCGAAGTCGAGGTCGGTGTGATGCATCCGGTGCAAGCGCCAAAGCGCAGGGACCGCGTGAAACATCACGTGCTGCAGATAGATCGCGAGATCGAGCAACACCACTGACCCGATAATCGCGATCCACGCGGGAACGGGCAGATTGTTCATGAGACCCCAACCGCGCTTTGCGCCGACCAGCGCGAGACTCACGACCGTCGCGGGAAGCAGGATCCTGACCAGAATAGAATTGAGCGACACGATCGCGAGGTTGCTGGGCCAGCGCGTCATTCTCGAATAAGTCCGAGGCCGGCGCGGCGCCACCACCTCGGATAGCGCCATCGCGGCAAACACCACAGCGAAGGCTGCCAACCTTACCGTCGTCTCATCGACCAGCATGTTCGCTAGTGATCCTAACAATCGGAGGGGCGAGTCATCTACAAGCTGGCCGATGGAGCGGATCTCGTATTGCTCGAGGTCACGCTGAAGATCAACCCCGACGCGAGTTGGCTCGTAACTCCGGCCCAAACGCGATAACCTCGGCTCGATTTCAATCGTCCAACTGATTGGGCAAGCTGGGCTCACGAGGAGAACCAACATGATCCGTTTGATCTTTGTGCTGAGACGGAAACCCGGGATGTCGCTCGCCGAATTCCAGCGCTACTGGCGCGAGGTTCATGGTCCGCTGGTCGCCAAACACGCGACGACGCTGAAGATCCTGCGCTACGTCCAGCTCCACACGCTCGAAGATCCCATCAACGATCAGTTGGCCGGCGCGCGCGGCAAGATGGAAAAACCCTACGATGGCGTCGCTGAACTATGGTGGACCAATCGCGACGCTCTCGCGGCGACCTTTGGCGCCAACTCCGGACGCGAAGCCGGCGAGGAGCTCGTCGAGGACGAAGCCCGTTTCATCGACCTTCCGAATTCTCCGCTCTGGTTCGCCTATGAATACCCGCAGGTCAATCCGATTCCAGAGGATTTGGTCGCGCGGGAACACTCCCCGCTGCTGAAGCTTTTCTTCTGCCTGCGCCATCCTTCGAATCTGAGCCTCGATCAGGCTCAGCTCTACTGGCGCACCAACCACGGCCCGACTATCCGCGGCGTCGCCCTGGCCATGCGCCTGCGGCGCTATTTGCAGGTCCATCGCTACGAGGACGACCTCGAGCAGCAACTGCGCGCGCGGCGCGGCACCCGTGTCCCTCCCTATACCGGGCACGCGGAAGCGTGGTTCGATCGCGCCGACCTGGCCGCGATGGCGTCGATCCCTGAAGCTCGCCGAGCGATGGAAATCGCGGTCGAAGACGAGTCGAAATTCATCGACTTCGCCAACTCCGCGATGTGGGTGGGCAAGGAGCGCGTCTTCATCGACCGCCGCTAGTCCCTCTCCCGCGCCGGCCTCGCTCAGCCCTTCAGCACTCCCGACGCCTTGGCGGTATGCGTGGCGATCGCATCCATCAGCGCCGGCGACAGGCAGTCGTAAGGCTCGAGCCCGATCTCGCGCAGCCGCGCGCGCACCGCATTCTGATTCGCCGGATCCGCCCCCGCTTCGATAATCGACGAGACGAACGCCGCGAACTCCGGGGCCGCCCAACCCGTCTCGGGCGACAGTTCCGGATGGATAAAATCGAACCCGTAGAACGGATGCTTCGTGTTCTCGATCCGCCCGTACACATGCACGCCGCAGCCCTTGCACGCGTAGCGGTGGATCGGCGCGTTGGCGTCGACCACCGCGAGCTTGTCGGCATTTTCCGTCACCGACAGCTTGTCGCGCGGCACCACCGCCACCATCGAGAACAGCGCCCCCGCCGGCTTCCAGCACTTCGTGCAGCCGCACACGTGATTGTACGCGCACTGCGATTTGACCGTCACCCTGACCGGATTTCGCGCGCATTTGCAGACCAGCGTACCGCCGGCGAAATCCTTCGCGCCGGCCTTGATTCCCTTATCGACCGACGGATGAATCGAAATTGCGTTCGGCATCACGATCCTCCTTGAGCTCGAGTCCCGCCCTCACGATCTCCGGAATTGCGGCATCACCCGCTTCGCGAAGCGCTCCATCGAACGCCGCACCTCGTGATGGTCCAGGCCGCCCAGATCGGTATACACCCAGAAGTGCGTGACGCCGAACTGCTCCGCCATCAGCGCAACCCGCTCGACCGCCTGCCCCGGATCCGCGCACAGCACCTGGTCCGGATACATCCGCTCGAACGTAACCTCACGCAACGCCTCGCCGGATCGCCGCCACGATTGATATTCCTGGCTCGTGTATTCGCCCGGCGCGATCAGCCCCGCCACGAAATGCAT
>JASHZA010000217.1 GCA_030042765.1 Candidatus Binataceae bacterium
GAAACGTGAAAAGATCCGCTGCCTTCCCTCTGACGAGATGCCTATTCCGGTGTCGGCGACGCAGAAGCGCAGTGCGCCGGCCCCTGGTGAGTCAGTATCTTTCTCGACGCGCATCACGATTTGCCCCTGCTCCGTGAACTTTATCGCGTTGACAAGCAGGTTGAGGCAGACTTGCTGTAGCCGCATTGGATCGCCAATCAACTTGACTGGCGTGCCCTGCGTAATATGCAGGATCAACTCGAGGTCTTTGCGATGAGCGCGCAGCGCCAACGCGTCGACCACGCGACCTAATAGTTCCTCCAAGTCGAATTCAACGCGGTCGAGTTGGAGCTCTCCGGCCTCGATTCGCGAGATGTCAACGATGTCGTTGATCAGGCCGACCAAAGCGTCACCGCTGGCGTGGCAAATTCTAAGGTACTCCAACTGCTCGGGGGTGGGTGCGGTCCCTTCGAGCACTTCGGTCATCCCCACGATTGTATTCAAAAGCGTGCGCATCTCGTGGCTCATCGACGCGAGAAATTCCGATTTGTCACGAGATGCCTTCAGCGACTGCGCCAGAGCTTCAAGCTGGCGGAAAACTCTACGTCGGTACTGGTCGATAAACGCAGCCGGGAATTCCGATAAGATCAGCACTGCGAGCAGCGAAATCCACTGATACCGCACGAACGGTTCCGCTACTCCTGCGTTGAGACTGACAATCAAGTAACTGACCAGGCAAACGAGATTAAGCGCACTCTGCCAGGTCGCCCCCCACGGTAGAAAGGTTGCGCATCCGAATGAAAACGTAATGATTATGTAGAATTGAGGAGTAGGGGTACCGCTCATGCTGTTCATGATGGTACCGGTTGCAGCCAGCACTCCTACCTGTATAAGAGCCAGCGGTTTCCAGTAGCGCTTAAACCATTGCGCGAACGTCACGGCCACCGCAAACACGGCGTCAACCCCGTTGATTGCGTAGTAAGGGAGAAATATGTGCTGGTATTGCGCCATCGTGGCGCGGTCGGCGGCGAGGTAGAGAAATTGGAAAAGGAAGACTATCGTGCCGACGATACGAAAGGAGCGCGCGGCAATCGCTGCGTTTTCCGATTCGACCGCGGAGGCGGAAGCGCTATCGAAGGACGTGCCGTTCGAGGTATTGTTGATATCGGACAGCTTCTCAGGCGCACCCGGTTTCTCTCCCGCGTTCATCGCTATCCCTCGCTCGCCGCCGCTTGGATGGCTCGGACAGGGCGAATTACGATGTCAACCGCATAGGCTTCGGAACTTCGTCGGATGCGGGTATGAAGTGTTCCCCCCGCCACCTTGGGACGGGTTGCCTCGCTTTTGCAGTCTAATCGATCAAGGAATTTCTGCCAGAGCGAGGCTTTGCGGGGGTCTCCGAGCGGAGACAAACGCGACTGAAGCGCAAAAGCGGAAAGCCATGTCCGGTACGTAACACCGCCTGCTGTCATTTGACGCAGTCCGTCGACGGCGTTTACGATCCCTTTCGTGATGGCCAGGGATAACGAAATCTGCCGTATGGATGCGGTCACGCTGGCTGCACATATTCGGCAAAAGCGCATCTCACCGACTGAGGTTGTAGACGCGGTGTTGGCCCGGATGGAGTGCCTGGAGCCCCGCATACACGCCTTCTGCACGCCTAGTCCAGCGCTGGCGCGGGCCGAAGCCTCCCGAGTCGAAGCCGACATCATGGCCGGACGCGAAACGGGTCCGCTAGCCGGGGTGCCGGTCAGCCATAAGGATCTGCTCCTGACCAAGGGCGTGCGCACAGCATCAGGCTCGCTCGCATACAAGGATTTCGTTCCGGAGGAGGACGACGTCGTCGTCGAGCGGATGCGCGCGGCGGGCGCCGTCACGATAGGCAAAACCAACGTGCCCGAGTTCGGGTATAGTCCAACCGGCCACAACCCGGTCTTCGAGACCACTCGCAACCCATGGAACCTGGCGCTGACGCCCGGAGGGTCGAGTGCCGGCGCTGCCGCGGCCGTCGCATCGGGCGTCGGACCCTTGGCCACTGGCAGCGATGGCGGCGGATCGGTGCGCATCCCTGCGGCATTCTGCGGGATCTATGGATTCAAGCCTTCGATGGGCAGAATTCCGCTTTATCCTGGCGCCCGCGACGAACGTTATCCCGGCGTTTCGGGATGGGAGTCGCTCGAGCATATCGGACCGATTACCCGCACGGTTGCCGATGCGGCGCTGATGATGTCAGTGACGGCCGGACCCGATATGCGGGACCGCCATAGCCTGCCCAAGGCCGATTTCGTCTGGTCGGAGTGCCTCAAGGGCGCGGTGCGCGGCAAACTTATTGCCTATAGCGCGAACTGGGGTTATGCGGCAGTCGACCCCGAGGTGCGCCGGATTGTCTCCTCTGCGGTCCGGGTTTTCGAACGCGATTTAGGATGTGTCGTCGAGGAAGCCAATCCCGGATGGGAGGATCCGCTCGCTGCGTTTTTCGCACTGATGATCGCGGAGACGGATCTAAAGGGAATGCGCGAGATGGCACGCACGTACAAACTGTCCGGCCACCTGCACGATGCGCTGATGACTCCGTGGACTGCCGAGGACCTGACCAATGCCAACATGGTGCGCAAAGGTGTGGTTCGCAGGATGGCGCAGTTCATGTCAAGTTACGAATTGTTGCTGACGCCCACACTTGCGGTGCCGCCGTTTCCGATCCATATGCAAGGTCCTGAAAAAATCGACGGGCGCTACGTGCGCACCGCCGAGTTCCTCGCGTTCACCTTTCCTATAAACCTGACGGGGCAGCCCGCGGCGACTGTGCCTGCGGGATGGACCGCGGAGGGCCTGCCGGTGGGTCTGCAAATCGTTGGACGCCATCTGGACGATCCCGCGGTGCTCGCCGCGTCGGCGGCATACGAAGCCGCGGCGCCATGGTGACAGATGGCCTCCGATGCTCGCCCAGCTGGGACTATAGCGCCTGCACGAAAGGCCGGAACGGAATCCAAGGTTCCGTTCCGGCCCTGTTGGTTATAGTTTTGTCGGCGCAGCGCTTACTGGGTGATGGAGCCTTTGAGTTTCAGGACCACGTCAGAGGCCCTTTGGCTGCCGTCGACGGTCCCCCATCCGCTTGCGGAGGGACTCGGCGCCGGGGCCGCGGCGATTCCGAAACCTCCCACGATCGCATTGGTGCCATTCGGGGTGATGTTGCTGCAGAGGGACAACAGCAGGTTGAGCGATTCCGTCTTGACGAATTTGTTCTTACCCGCGCCCAGGGTCGTGGTGAGGCTTGCCACGCCGAATCCAGCCTGGCAGGTCGAACCCCCAATACCGCTGGTCGCCGTGCCGCTGTCGACAGTTATGTTCACCACGCCAACCCCCTTGCCGGCCAGGTTGCCCGTCACCTTGGCCGCTGCCATCGTGACGCAGGAACAGTTTGCTGGGCCGCTCGGACAGATTGCCGTGAAGCCGAGGACCGAGCACGCACCCGCAACCGGGGAGCTAATCGCTCCGGTGATGGTACCGCTCAGAACCTTCGTTTTGACCGCATCCCCTTCCTGAGCGAGCACCAGTCCTGCCGCTAGCGCGACGACGACTCCTCCAATGATCAACACGCGTTTGTACATCTTTCGTTATTCCTTTCCCTCGAGATTGCGATTGAATACCGTGTTTGCGGGCAATCCTGTTATGTAGCGCGCCGCGGGTCAAACGAAATCGCATTTTTTGGCAACCGCCGGTCCACTCCGGCGAAGCTCGGCAAATATCTTCCTTAACGTTTAGACGCGCGCAGGCGCGGACGCTATTAGTCCGTCACGTCAGACTTGGCGGGCCCGCTACGGCTACAAGCAACCGGTCGTTCCCTGTTCCGAGCAGAGAGAGGTGTCAGGTGAGGGCGTTCGAGGCCGAGCACTGGGGCGCACCGTCCATCTGTCCGCGTCTGGCGCTCGTGCTAGTAGCTCCCCATCTCCCGGCGCAGATCGGAAACCTGGTCCTTTAGCTGGCCGATGTAGACCTGCTGTTCCTGAATCTGCTTTTCGAGTTCGTAGTCCGAGCCGTTCCAGGCCCTGTCGTTGCTTTTGGGTGAATCGCCTTGATTCGTCGAAGTCTCGTCCAGCTTGCAGTCCGATAGCGCCACTTCTTCCTGTTGGCACTCGTGCAGGCGCGATCTTTCGGCCAGCAGTTGATTGATCTGGCGTTGCTGATCGTCGAGCTGGCGCTTGATGTCGGCCTGCTGAACCTGGACCTCGCGTTGTGCATCACTGAGTTGATACTTGGCCACTCCGGTCGCGCCGAGGGCCGCACCGGTTTCTGCCCCTTGAACCGAGCTGCTGGCCGATCCCAGAAGCGCTGCGCCGGCGATGCCTCCGGCCGCGAGCGCCGCGGAATGGTCGAGAACTGCCGGCACCCCACGCATGGCGCACGTCACCGTCTCATGATTCTGCAGCTCGACGGCTTCGCCGATCACCGTCACCGCCGTGCCGGCATCGTTCTGCTCCTTGTGCACGTTGATGACAGCGTCCGCATCATTTGGATAGCTTTTCAGCGCCTCGGCTCTTAGTCGCTGCGCCGATGCGGTGTTGTCCTCATCGACCGTCGCGTCGGCGAACGGTTCGTCGAACTTGACCGTGCCCAGATCGCGATAACACTCTCCCGGCACGTTCTGGCTCGTCACGTAGATGAAGCGGTCGGGCGACCGCACTTGCGCTCCCTGTGTTGCATCCGTCGCATGCGGAGCGCATCCAGCCGCCAGGGCGGCAATCGCCACAAAGCTGAGCCAGCGACTTATAGAAACTTCCAAGCTATTGCCACTCCGAAAACAAATAGCGCACATGCCAGGGAAAAAGTCGCGTCCATTGCATGCTGAGCCTTATGATCAAAAGTCTGCCCGGATTAAAGGCCTTGGTCTTCGCTTAAGACGCGATCCGCCATTCAACGGTTACAAGCCTTCGAGGTGGTCGTGGGGTGGATCGCTCATTCAGGAGGCTTTATACAGTTGTGCAACGACCCATTGCATCTTAAAACTCGCGTGCGGCAGTTTGCAGACGCCCGCCTTTTCAGACAGTGCCGCCAAGGGTAGGGTGACGCTGCGAATCCTATCCTATCACAGCGGCGGCCTCACCGCTCCTCCCCGGCGTCGGCGACGACTTCGACGTCGAATCGCGCGCGTCGCCGAGCACCGCCTGATGATGACAAGGAGGAGGCTAGGTTCCCAGGTCCAGCCCCGCGAGCTTCAGAACAAAGTCCTTGGCCTGATCCGCTTCCAAAGGCTGTCTTGAAGAATCGGGTCTAATCCCTTCGCCGTAAACGGCCATGGTCCCCTCGGGGACGTGGTAACCTGTCCCCGGATCAATGTAGAGAATCTCGATCCCGCCTTCCGACCAAGTCCGGCTAGCCTCGCCCATCATCCAAAATCCGCTCTCGATATCGGCCTTGCTTGGCAGCGCGAGCGTGATGCAAAGAGATTTCCCAACCTCTTGAACATCGAAGAGCCGCTTCCCGGAGATGTCCCTGCAAAAGGCCAGCGATTGTATCGTGCGCTCTCGGATATCGGCGTCTTCGATTTCAACGGCGGTCTGCGGGTCCATCGCCATCAGCGGACGATAGAAGCGGCTGTCGAGGCCCAGGCACCGCGCGAGTCTTCCGAAGTCCTTGAGCACGAGTTGCACGCCTTCGTAAGTATCGCGATGGATCGCGGCCTGGCCCATGCTACTGGCCAACACGATGATCAGGCTCGGATTCAATGCGCACCAGGCCATGGCGTCGGCGAGGATCCGATCAAGCACCCTCATTGCGAATTCCACCGTGGACAAGTGAGGACTTTCGCACTTTTCACCGGTTAGGCCGAAGTCTTCCGGAAATACGGCGTGCCAATATCGGTGCATAATACCGGCCACGTGGTTGGTGAAAAACGTTGAGAAGGCCGGCGGATGCGACGGATCGAATAGCCTTAGGAACGCGTCCCACATCAGGATCGCTTGAAACACCGGACGGCGGGACAACCGGCTTTGGTCGATGCGCTCGCCAACCAGTTGGCGCGCCGCTTCTGCAAGCGTCCTGAACCGCACAAGAGAGAGCAATTGCAACGTCTCTTTTGAAAACATTCCAGATGAGCCAACTGTGCGCCTGTTGCTTGTGGTCTGTAGCAGGTTGAAGCGCTGAAGCGGCTCCAAAGACGAAGGGATGCAAGATGAATCGTGTGCAAAAGTATCCGGAATGTAGAAGCCGCCCTCTCCAGGCTCGATCGGGGGCCAGCTTTGCAAAGATCCGCAGACACCGATCGAGTAACCTCGCTGGCGGAACTCTTGCCAAATGGGAGTACCTCTGAAGGTGGAGGGATCCTGGCCGAGATTCTTGATCCCATGCCTTTCTTTCGGCATCCCGCGATGAAAAGTGGGCCAAGTCACCCATGGTGACAATTCGCCGGTGTCCACCGCGACGTTGGTTAGCAGGCGTGCGCTTGAAAAAAACCTCTCTATGGACCGGTAGCCGTAGCGCGAAAATCGGTCGATAAGCCTCCAGGGCACTTCATTCATTTCCAGAAGCAGGATGGGTCGAGTCATTTCACTAACTCCACCTACCGACCGATGCATCTTCGATGCAAAAACAACTTAAAACTAATAATAGCATAAAAGAGCAATTTAGTGCAAATCCCCCAGCCCCCATCCGAGAGCGACGTGAACCAGATGCCCGGCGGATTCCCAATCCTTCCGGTCAAAACTGGCGGCACCTGAACCCTGAAAGTGTAAAATAATAAGTAGGAATTATACTCAGATAGTATGACTAGCCGGCATTGGCTCGAAGGCGACTCCTCGAACGATTCGAAAATCGCCGAGAGGGAAACCAGATGCGTGCGCGCTTAGCCAAACGGCGGCGAGCGTCGGAACTTCACCGCCCGCGATCGCGATCGTTCCGGCGGTGCCCGCTATAGCTCGCAGTGCACGCGATACACTTTCACATCGATTGGCGATCCAAAGGCCTCATCTGAACACACGAATGCCCGCGGAATTTCTCCGCATTCGCGAGCCCCGGCTGGACGCGTGCACCTCGAAGCCGATCTGGTCGCCGATTAATGCTCGGGCCTGGTGCGGCCTCGGTCGATCTTTAATCTTAAGTCTGTTCGGTCCGAAGGCGGGTCAGTTTGAGAGTTTTGATTACCCAGTTGCCGCCGATTCTTTCGAACGTCTCGTGGTAGTGGCCCCATCCGTGGAGGGTGCGGCGGCGCGATCCTTCGGGCCACCAGATGAGATCCTCCATCGCGAAGATTCCATTCGCGGTCGTAGGCGAGAGCACCTCGACCTCCGCCATGTGGCCGTGATGTACGGTCACCGCGGGATCTACGACTTTGCGGACCAGAGCCACGATGTTCGCAACTCCGGAGGCCGTCCACTCCTTCGAGTCGCCCTCCGACGAGTAGTCCACCGTTGCATCCGGCGCGAAGACAGCGGCGAAAGCCGTCCAGTCCTTGGTATCCATGCAGCGGAAATAGCGTGCCTTGACTTGCTTGATTTCCTCAATTGCCGCTAATCGTTCAGCTTCGGTCATCTCAAACCTCCCGCTTGCCTGAAAGATCGCCGGTAGAAGGCGATGACGACGGTATCACAGTTCGAGCTGCGGATGTTTCTGGGTTGACCGCGCTATTCGGCTGGCGTTGCAGCTGTGCAACTACCACACTCGCATCGTAAAGCTGACTTTCAAAAAGGAAGAATTCTCCCACATTAGCCCAAGAACGTGCATCGGCACGTATTCTGCTGAGATCCGCTTCGAACAAAGACGAGATCGAAGACCATCGGAACTGCGCCCTACTGGGCTCAAAGGGGGAGACAAATGGCGCTCGTCGAGAACGAATCAGAACGGGGCGTGGAATCGGGAATTAAGCCGCAAGCAACGGCTTCTCAAGCAATCCGTTCGTCCAATGGGGCGGCCGACGGCGCGCCGACGCTTGGGAGCCAGGGGTCTCTCGGCTCGAGGGAGAATCGAGCTTATTTGGACAAGGGTTGCGTAGTAAAGGGCAAAATCAGTTTCAAAGGATCGGTGCGGATCGACGGTGAGATAGAGGGCGAAATCAACTCTGAAGATAACGTAGCGATCGGTGAAGGCGCCGTGATAAGCGCCAATATCAAGGCCGTATCGATCGTTGTTGCGGGAGTCGTCAGCGGCGAACTCACCGCGACCCAGCGAATTGAACTCTACCCGTCAGCGCAAGTGATCGGAAACCTGACGGCGCCCAGGATGGTAATCCACGAGGGGGCCGTATTCGAGGGCAGCTGCATAATGCAGTCCAAAACAGCGGTACGGGAGGAGCGTAAACCGGCTGTGTCGCGCAAGGAAGAGCGCATTGTCAGCGAACTCGCCGGACAGGAGCGCGCTGGCCAGGCTTCAGGTTCGATCCCGGCGCGCGCTTGAGCTTGCGCGGCTTCGCGACGATCCGCGCCGCGGGCTAGGCCCACGGCTCCTCGGACAGCAGCTTCTCGGTGGCTGCGTCCGCCGGATAGAAGGCCTCGATATACAGGTCTTGCAGGGTGACGTCGTTGGGCGTCGCGAGCGTGGTGATCGTGCTGAACATCCGGAGGATCGTCCCGCGAAGCTTGACTTCCGTCGGCAAGATCAGGTCGCGAGGAGTCTCGAGGTCAGGCTCTCGCCATCGCTCCGGAACGTCGGGATAACTGAGAATCTCCGTGATGAGGGCTTTCAGAGCGTCGTCGCGCGCCCACGCCAGCCGCCGGTAGGCTTCGTTGAGCAGCGACTTTGCGATCGTCTCCCAGTTCACGATCACTTTGCGCACCGAGTCGGGATCGAAGATGAGCCGCAGCACGTTGAGCCGAGGGGCGTGTGTCACTTGCAGCGGGTCGATGCCAGGCGGTGGAGCGCCAAGGACGATCGTCAGGAATCTGATGAAGGCTTCATTCGCCATCACGATATCCCAGTGACGGTCGTGCGCGTAGGCGCTGCGCGGCTCGTTGTTTTTCAGGATTATCTCGACGGCGGCTCGCACGCGTCCCATCCGCGGATCGTCCAGGCCGGTCTCGCCGTAAATCGGCGCCAACCCTGCCGCCAATAGCAGGAAGTTCCGCTCCCGCAGGGGAACGTCGAGCACATTGCCGAGCGTCAGGATCATCTCGCGGCTGGGCTCGGCGCGGCCGGTTTCGAGAAAGCTGATATGGCGCGACGAGACTTCGGCCTCCAGCGCCAGTTCGAGTTGGCTCAGATGGCGAGCCTCCCGCCAACGCCGTAACAGCGGGCCGACTCCACCCGGCTGAACCGTGGTTCCGTTTTCTAAGTTTTCCATGGGACTTACGCTAGCGCCGATGGTTTAGCCGGTCGATTACCTCGGAGGTAATGGATCAGCCGAAGGGACAGGTGCGGCCGGGTCGCGCCCAGACTAAGCACCTTTGACGTAACCCATTGCCTCCACAATCAGCCCATCGCGCACCCGCATCAGATTGACTCCGCGAGTCGAAGTCGTGTCACTGGTCCAGAGGCGCCAGCGAATTATTGCGCGATCGCCCATCGCGAAGGTTTCTTCGAGATCGAAGCGGGTGCCGGGAGCAGTCGCAATCTCGGTCCAAAGGGCGACGCAGGCATCGCGCCCGACACAACGGTCTCCGCTGGGTGCCGGTTTGATCTTCTCGATCACGCAGTCCTCGGCAATCATGCCCCGCAGAGGAGACGGGTCGTGGCGCAGAAAAACTGCGTTGAAGCGATCCATTAGCGCCGCCGTCGCGGCAGTGTCTGATTCCATGGTAGCCATCCAAGTTCTCTCCTTGATTCCGTTGAAGGCCGGGGCGGCGTCTCGACCGCCCCGGCGGTGGGCCTCGCTACTCTTTGAGCGGTGAGAAGTGCGCGCTGACTATTTTCCAGTCGCCGCCCTTTTTCACGAACACCAGTGTCGTGCGGCCGCAGGCGACGCTCGGAGCGCCGCCGCCCTTGGGCGTCGTGCCCGCTCGATCGTAGGCATTGACGACGGCCGTATCCTCATTGAACGTGCGGCACGACGGCTGATGGAACGCGAAGGTCATCGACTCGGCGCCGCCCATCACACTGCCCAGGTAGTCGAGGAACTCGCCCTTTCTCTCGAAGCGATAGGCGACGTGGTCGAAGACCTCGAGGTCGTCGTCCAATGCGGCGATGAACGGGGCGAAATCGCCCTTGGCCGAGGCCGCGGCAATCCGCTCGACGGTCTTTCGAACATCTTCGATTGCTGACATAGCGCTTACCTCCTGTCCGTAGCTTGATTAACGAGGCGGAGCTGAATCCGCCTCGCAGGCAATCTCGCTAATCCGACAATTTGCCGCAATTACCTTGCAGGTAAGTGTTGAAGACGACCGGCCGGAGGCCGATTGTTTTAATCGGAATACGGGCTATCGAGGATGGTGCTCGACCGCCGCGGGAGGATTGTCACCGAGAGGGTCTTGGCGCTGGCAGTGCGACCACAGCGGCGCGCGGATCGTTCGCCGATACGAGCTCCCGGGCCTTAGGGCTCGGATGGGTGAAGCCACCGGTAGCGCCGGAACCCTTTCTCAGGTATCCTACTGTTGAGGAGGAACCGGCTTGGGCCGATCCTCCTCTTATTTTTCTGCTTGCAAATTCGTTTGCGGCGATACGGGGAGAAACTACTGGGAAGAAACTGCTACCGTACACAACAAGCCGGGCGAACAGGTCCACTTTACGAAACAAACCCAATCGAAACCCAGCTGATTCGCGCCTAACGCCAACGTTTCCAGTCGCCTTTGAAGATTCGCCTCGACATCACCTCGGTTGTAAGTTGGCATGATTTTGGCTCAGTAAGGCAGTCAGGATTGGCCAGAGGGGAACGGTAGACTGAAACGAAAACAGCAACCGCGAGTCGCATTTTCCGGAGAAAGCAAGACGAAACAGTTGCCGAAGCGCGAAACTCCAGAGTCTTCAACTGTCAGGCCGACGCTGATGTTGCTCTCCGCCGACGCGGCTCTGGCCGAGATGGCGGCGGCCTCGATAGTGTCGCCGTGGGTGCTTGCCCATTACCAGGATTCGGGCCGAAACCACGAAGCCTTTGCCCATCCGAACGTGCGGCTAGTCCTGCTGGACGACGAGAAGGTGGAAGGCGACGAGCGCGCAATGGTCC
>JASHZA010000218.1 GCA_030042765.1 Candidatus Binataceae bacterium
AGTCCAACCGGACGTCTGCATCTCGGGCCATATCCACGAATCGGCCGCCGTCGACCGGATTGGCGCGACCACTGTGGTTAATGCTGGACCGTTCAAGGACGGCGGCTACGTCGTGGTTCACAGCGATGGTGCACGGCTGCGTGCGCAACTGGAGTTTCTTTGACCTTCCGGCATTGGAGCGCATGGCCCAGTCGCTCGGTGTCTGGAGCGGCAAAATCGTAAACGGATGGCCGCTTATCCTGCGAAGCTCGGTCGCCCTGGTCCAGCGCTTCGTCTTCGGCCGGATGCGCCCGGTGAAGTAACAGTTCGTGCGCGAATCCCGGCAGAGATCGTCTTGAATTCCGCCATTTGCCCTGAAGGAGAATCCCGCGCCGATGGGACTTGTTGACGACGTACGGATTCGCTTCGACCATGTTTCGATCGCGGTCAATTCGATCGACCGCGCGATGGCGTTCTTTCAGCGCTACTTCCCCACCCATCCGCGCAGCATAAAGCAACCGAGCGAGCAGGCCAGCGGCGGCTTCATCTGGCAGGATTGTTACATCGGCGGCACGGCGGTGGAGTTCATCGAGGAATTGCCGGGCCAGCAGGGTTTCATCACGCGCTTTCTCCGCCGCCATGGCGAGGGCATGCATCACATCTCCTTCGAGGTCGATCGTCTCGAACCGGTGGTGGCGGCGCTAAAGGCCGGCGGCGTGCGCGTCGTCGATGAATACGCGCTCGATGATGGCAGCAAAACCGCCTTCATTTCTCCCCGTGCTGCCTTCGGTGCGTTGATTCAATTCTGGCAGCCGGTGGATTACGACCATCCGACGCCCAAGCCACCCGATGACGGTCTGGCGCGTTTCGACCACGTCGCCATGGCCGTGCGGGATATCCGGGCCGCAATGGACTTTTTCTGCGGTTATTTCGGCGCGCAGATCGTCAACGAACCGATTCTGAGTTCGACCCAGGGCAATTTCATGCTCGGCCATATCGATATCGCGGGGTTCAAGCTGGAATTTTTGCAGAGCCCGGGCCAGGGGACGCCCGACGACTTCGTGCGCGGGTTTATCGAACGCCACGGCGAGGGGCTGCATCATTTTACGCTTGACGTGAAGAATTTCGACAGGATTCTCGGCAAGCTCGCCGGCGACGGCGTCCGCATAGTCGGCAAGGAGATCAATTGGCGCGGCGAACGCCAGTTCTTCATCTCTCCACAATCGGCTTTCGGTACTCTGATCCAGGTGTGGGATGGGCTGGGCGGACCCGGCAGGGGAGATGAGTAGAGTGCTGAGGGGAGTTTTTTTTGACGCGGCCGGGACTCTGATGGAGACGCGCGAGCCGGTCGGAGCGAGCTACGCCAGAATCGCGCGCAAGTACGGAGTCGAGGCGAGCGCGAGCGACGTGAGCGCCGCATTTCGACGGGTGTTTCATCACGCGCCCGGACTCGCCTTCGGCCCCGGCCATCCGCCGGAAAGGCTGCGCAGGATGGAGCGCCAATGGTGGCGCGAGCTGGTGGCAAAGACCTTCGAGGGGTTCGGTCGCTTCCGCGACTTCGAAGCGTACTTCAACGAACTTTTCGACTTTTTCGGAGATCCCGTGAACTGGATAGCCGATCCGCAGGCGCCGGCTGCGTTGGCGGAGCTACGCGCCCAGGGGCTCGTGCTGGGTGTGCTGTCAAATTTTGACCATCGCCTGTATCACATTCTGGAGGGACTCGACCTGGGCCGTTACTTTGATTCTGTGACGATTTCCTCTGAAGCCGGCTACGCCAAACCTTCTCCCGGCGCGTTCGAGGCCGCCCTGGCGCGTCATGGACTGAGCCCGGCGGAGACGCTCCATGTGGGCGACTCAGAACATCACGATCTGGCTGGAGCGGAAGCTCTGGGAATCGCCGTGGTCCTGATCGTGCGCGACGCACCGGCAGGGCTTAGCCTGTCGGGACGCACTGCGCGCGCGGCCACGCTGACGGCAATCCCGAAAGCCGCCAGGAGTCTGCCGTTCCCTTGACCGCCGTCTGCGGATTATCCTTAATTGACGGCGCTTTCGGGGGCAGCGCAAACTAGTGGGCTTATACCCAGGGGACGGATGAGCTTGCATGAGACAAACGAGCGACCTTGGCCGCCGCGCCTTGATCGTGATGCTGGCCGCAATCTTCTTCTCAATCCCGCGCAGCGCGGCCGCGCAGACCCTCGGAGAGTTGAACCGGCGCCTCAACGAGATCGAACCCAAAGTCAGCGAAGGCGTCACCAACCCGCAAGCGGCGAGCGAGGCGATAAGCCAGCTTGACGAGGCGGAGTCGGATTTCGCCCAGATCGTCGAGAACGGCCGCAACAACCGCGAAGATCTGATCGCGACCTACAGCCGGCTCGAGCAGATGCTCAACCGGATGTACACGACTTACTCGCGGCAGAAGGACGCCTGCCTCAACACCATCGGCAACGACGGCACGTGCGATTATGACTTGCCCGAGCAATTGGAGTTGCGCGCGCTCTACCCGCTGTCGTGGTTGCGCTTCGAAGGCGCGGGGCTCTATAACGACGAGCCCGCGACGGCGCGCAGGCTGCTGAG
Organism: Candidatus Binataceae bacterium; assembly: GCA_030042765.1. Lineage (GTDB taxonomy): Bacteria > Desulfobacterota > Binatia > Binatales > Binataceae > JASHZA01. The sequence goes on from JASHZA010000218.1 coordinate 2,554, forward strand.
CGAGGCGATCGACGGGTTCACCAACAGCACGCTGGCGATTTTTACGCCCGAGTTGGTGCGCGAAAATCTGCTGGGGCGCGCCTTCTCCGAACGCGAACTCGGCAAGTACGACCATAGCCAATACGCCAGGGCGGTTGCCGACTTCAAACGCATCATGCGCGATGGCGAGTCGCGCCAGTATCGCGCGGCGGAACAGGGGCTGGCCACCACGTACGCGGCGATGGGCCGGCTCAACGAGGCACAGGGGCTGACCTCGCGGCTGGCGACCAATGCAAACGGTCCACAGAAGCACGGGCTCGAGATGCTCCATCTGCGCGAGTTGTTCCGCTCGGAAGCCGCCGCCTCTGACCCGGCCAAGCGCGCCGACCTGCATCGCCAGATAATGGATTTTGTCCGCGCCCGCGCAAACGACAGGGATAGCTGGGCCGTCTCGGTCGCCGCGGCTGCGGAGTATGTCTCCGATCCAATCGCCGAGTTCGGCGAGTCCAACGACCCGCTCGAGAACTGGTTGCTGGCCAACGTTCTCTACTACAAACATCGCCCGCTCGAGGCGGCGAAGTATTACTGGGCTGCGGCGCGCAGCGGCAAATACCCCAAGGCCTACAAATACGCGGCCGACCTCTACTATTCCCAGGGACGGCTCGAAATGGTCGAGAAGGTCGCTGAGGATATAGCGCGCCAGCCCGGTAATCCCGACGCGCAATGGGCCGAGTATATGCGCTTTAAGATCCCGCGCGTCCAATGGGAACGCACCGGGATGAGGAATGCTCAACTCGAAAACGCCTGGATCGCCGGCGCACAGGAATACCTCAAGAACTATCCCCACGGCCAGTACGCCTATGAGCCGAGGTTCAGGCTGGGCGAAGCCCTCCAGCGCAAGCACGATTACGTGGCGGCGGCCAAGCAGTATGAGCAGGTGGCGGGTAGTCCGAGCTACAATTTTACCGCTCGCTACAACGCCGCCAAGTGTTATTGGACGGCGCTCAATCAAAAAGGCGGCCATCCCGGAACCAACGGCGCGACGGGGCAGGGCGGCGGCGTGGCGGTCTCGCCCGCGGATCGCGCGGCTCTGCGTGCGTCCGCGATCGCCGCCTTGCGCGAGACCATCAAACTCGCGCCGCAGGCTGAAAGCACCGCCTCGCTCTCGCTGCGCAAGCCCATTCGCGACAGCCACGGCCGCGCCATTTTCATGCTGGCGACACTGCTCGAAAGCGAACCTGCCGTCGATTATCGCGACGTGGCCTCGCTGCTCGCGGGTTATGAGGCGGCTTACCCGTCGATGAAGGAGCATTTCAACCAGGTCTACGAATGGCGCGTCAATGCGCTCGACTACAGCCGGCAATATCCCGAGCTCGAACGCGAGGTGCAGGCGCTGGTCGGCCACGACGCTACCGATCCCGCTCAAAACGATTACATCAAGGAAATCGGGTACGACTTCTGGCAGAACGGCAATCACAAACTCGCCGCCGGCGACCGCGCCGGATACCTCGAAGATGCCAAAGTGACCGCACAGACTTATGAGTACTTTGTACGAATGGTGAACGAAGGGAAGATCCCGGCCAAAAATCTTACCGGGACGCTCTCGATTCTCGGCGACGCTGATCTCGCGATGGACCAGACCGATCAGGCGGAGACGGTGTTCAACCAGGTGCTCAGGGCCGACGCCGGTTCTCCCGACGCCAACGCCGGACTCGCACGCATCGCCCAGATGCGCAAGGATTACAAGGATGCGCTTGATCTTTGGAGCAGGGTCGAGGCGGTCGCGGCCGAATCGGATCCGCTGTTTTACGAGTCCAAGTACAATATGGCGCAGATCTTCGCCGACGAAGGAAACTTGCGCAGCGCTTGCGGTAAGCTTTCACAGACCCGCAGCGAGCATCCCAACCTCGGATCGCCCGCGATGAAGGCGCAATGGGGCGAATTGCAGCACAAAATCTGCTCCAACCCGACGGAAGGTTGACGATGTTCAAGAAGATTCATCATGTGGGCGTAGTGGTGCCGAACCTCGAGCAGGCGATGGCATTCTGGCGCGACCTTCTCGGACTGCATCTCACCAAAACCGCAACCATCCAGGACCAGGGCGTCCGCGCCGCACTGCTCCAGGCCGGCGAGAGCGAAATCGAACTGCTCGAACCGCTCAATCCCGACAACGGTGTGGGCAAGTTTCTCGCACGCCGCGGCGGCGGTTTGCATCATCTGTGTTTCGAGACCGACGACGTCGCAAAGGAACTGGAAGGCGCGCGCGCCAAAGGGATTCAGCTCATCGATCAGAAGCCGCGTCCCGGGCTGGCCGGGCTGATCTGCTTCCTGCACCCGAAAGCGACGCGCGGAGTCCTGGTGGAATATGCTCAGCCCTTCGAGGAGTAAATATTTCTGGAAGCGCTCGCGTGCTTCCAAGGATTAGCGAAAATGCCAATCTACGAATATCGTTGCGAGGATTGCGACAACTCCTTCGAGACGCTGGTGCGGCCGGGCCACGACGAGGACGCAGAGTGTCCGTCGTGCCACGGTGCTCATCTGAGCCGCGAGATGTCGGTCTTTGCGGCCCACGGCGCGAACGGCGAGGCGCCCGCGGCGGGCGGCGGCATGACGCGTGGCGGCGGATGCTGCGGCGGTTCGTGCGGCTGCGGCTAGGCAGCCAGCTTTTCAGCGTCGAGCGAAATCACTTCTCGCGGTGCGCGGCGAATTCCGACTTCGCCGCAGCCAATGCCTGCGCATCAGCCAACAAATCGTAAGCCGTCAGCGCCATCGCCTTGGCCACGCGGATCATCGCGGCATATCCGCGCTCGGAATCAGCATATCCAACGAAGGCGTCCTCGTGGCAATTGCCCTTACCCGGATCCGAAATCCGGAACAGCGGGTGGATCGATGGAATCGCGTGACTGATGTCGCCCATGTCGGTGCTTCCGGTCGGCATCCCGGGCGGCGCTTCGGGTGAAGGCGCGCCGAGCGCGGCGGAGTGACGGGCATAAAGTTGCGCCATCGTGCGATTGTTGACCATGTTCTTGTAGCCGCCGATCAACTGATGCTCCATGCGCGTGCCCGTCGCACTCGTGGCCGCTTCCGCGCAGCGTACGATTCGACTCGCAATCTCGGCGGCGTACGCGCTGCTGGCGGCGCGCGCAAGGAATTCGCACTGCGTCAGTTCGGGGATGATGTTCACGGCCTGGCCGCCGTTGGTGATTATCCCGTGCACGCGCGAGCCGTCGCG
>JASHZA010000219.1 GCA_030042765.1 Candidatus Binataceae bacterium
AACGCGGTGTGCCCGGGACCGATCCGCACGCCGATGATGGGACGGCTTACGCACGATCGTCCGGACATCGAGCAGCGCTTTGCGCGCTCCGAACCGCTCAAACGCCTGGGTGAGCCCGAAGAGATCGGTGAAGCGGTGGCGTGGCTTTGTTCGGACCGCGCATCGTACGTCACCGGATTGCCGATGCCGGTGGATGGTGGCTTCATGGCATCATAGGGCGCACAGCAACTTATTTTTGCTCATCACGGGCGGCGCCACGTAGGTTCGATCGGACCTGTGCGGCGCCGCCCGCATTGTGCCGTTGCTTACCACGAACCGCCGAGGGTTAGACCGTTATCAACATCAAAGTCATCGCGCCTTAGCCTCGTCGTTTGCATTTCTCATCTGTCAGGCGCAGGATTTCAGCTGGTTCGGAAGAACACTCCCTCTTAGATGTTCTCCCCGACCTTTCCGTTGGTTCTCGCTGGAACAAAAAAGCGGAGGGGTGGGACGTGATAATCCTTATACATTTGTCGGCTGACCCTCGCGGCGAGTTCGAGGTCGATCAGGAACTGCAACGGGCGTTCAGCGCTCTGCATAGCGCTCGAATTCGCGTGCTCGGAGGCGGCAGATTCATGGACGGTTCCGGCTATGTCGTCCTCGCACACGATGCGGATGGGCCGGCGGCGCTGGTAGCGCTCGAAGCGACCCGTATACGCGCTTCCGAATTAAAGCCGCACGTGGAACCCAACGCACGGCGACCGAGCCGCTCATCCCTCCAGCACCACTAATCGGAATCGCGCTGAAGCAATCAAATTCGGCATTCACGAACTCGGCTTGCGGCCTTCGGATTGATCGAAGCGGCGGCGGGCCAGTTCGAAGACGTGCCAGTTGCCCGTGTTCCAGGTCACCGTCAGCTTGCACACGCGTATCTTCCAGCCGTCGGCGGTTCGGACAAAGCGATTGGTGTAGTAACCGAACATGGTCTGGTCGCTTGCGCCGCTCTCGTTTGGAAGATGATGGCGTGCCTGCACGTAGGCGACACAGGTCGCTTCGTCGCCGTCAATCGTGATCACGTGATTCGTGATCATGTGTTGGGTGGCGGCGAGGCCGCTGATTGTGCGGCGCACAGTCTCGACCCATCGATCGGCACTTAGACGCCGTGGCTCGCCGCCCATGGCGGATGTGAAGTCGGTCTCGATCTCGTCAGTGAAGCACGATCGATAGAGCGGCCAATCGCGCGCATCCACTCCGGTCGCATAGCGGAGCTGCACGTCGCTGATCGCCGCGCGATCGAGCAGGTATTGAAGATTTTGGCAGTCGGTGTTGGCCATGTCGCGACTATACGGCGCAACTGGTGTACGCCGCCAGAGATTCAACGAAAGAGCGATGCCTACGGAAAGAGATCGCGCATCTCGGGGATCACCCACAGAGGCGGCTCGCCGCGGGCGACACGCCGGATGTTGGCATAGCCGTTGTGGAAGCGCTTGCGGAAGCTGTCCACCGTAGGGCCGGCGCTGTGCGGGGTGAGGACGACGTTAGGCAGTGCAAGGATCGGATTTGCCGGGTCTGGCGGCTCCTTATCGAGCGTATCGAGACCGGCGCCGAGAATGCGGCCCTGCGCAAGCGCTTCGGCCAGTGCGGGCTCGTCCACTACCTCGCCGCGACAGGTATTTATCAGGATTGACTTGGGTTTCATGCGGCTCAGGGCGTCCGCATTAATCATCCTGCGGGTGCTATCGTTGAGCGCGACATGGAGACTGACGATGTCGGCGGTCTCGAGCAGCTTGTCGAGCGGTAGATACTCGACTCCTAATTCCGCTTCCTCGGCGGGGCTCGGCCGGAAACTGTCGTAGTAAATCACGCGCGTATCGAACGCTCTTACACGCCGCGCAACCTGGCGGCCGATATTCCCGAACCCGACCAGGCCGACTGTTTTCCCCTCCAGCTCGAAGATGTCGACGGCGCGGGGAATGCCGCGATGCCATTGGCCGCTCGCCACGTTGTGATGAAACGCGATCAGTTTTCGATAGACCGCCAGCATCAGCATGATGGCGTGTTCGGCAACCGCGACGGAGTTGGCGCCGCCGTTGGAACAGATCGGGATGCGCGCCTTGCGCGCGCCCTCGATGTTCACCATGTCATAGCCGGCGCTCAGCACCTGGACCAGTTTCAGGCGGTTCGCAGCGGCGTAGGCCTCGTCTGGAAGAAACCATACAAACCCGAGCAGGTATTCCGCCTCACGCATCTCAGCGGCGATCTGGTCGCGGCTCACTCGCGGCGGCAGCATCTTCAGAGTGAAGCCCTCCGGCTTCATCCGCGGAACGAGATCGAGAACGTCGGGCGGCATCTCGATGCCCTGGGTGAATAGGATCGTCTCTTCCGCCATGGCAATCTCCCCGGCGTACGGCCCTCAGAGAAAGGAACCGGTCATCGTTGCCCTGCCGTGCCGGAAGCGCTTGTCAGCGTGAGTACTTTGGGAAGTTCGCGCGGGCCGTGGCGCTGCCGGCACCTCACGGCAAGGAGCCGGCTGTGATCACGCGGCAAAAATCTCCTCGAAGAAGGACCTTAGTGCCTTCCACGAGCGCTCGTCCGACAGCTTGTTGTAGGCGAGCGCGGGGTTTCCGATTTTGCCGGCTTCGGGATTGGTAAAGCTGTGCACGGTGCCGCCGTAGCTGATGACCTGCCAATCCGCGCCGGACTTTTTCATTTCGTCTTCGAACGCATTGACCTGGGCGACGGGCACGAACGGGTCGTCCGCGCCGGTGCAGACCAGGATTTTAGCCTTTACCTGGCCGGCCGCTCCCGGACGCTGAGTGCCGAGTCCTCCGTGGAACGAGACGACGCCTTTGAGCGGAGCTCCGTCCCGCGCAAGTTCCAGCGAGAAGGTGCCTCCCATGCAATAGCCTATTGCCGCCAGGCGGTTGGGATCGACCTGGGGCAGTGACGCGAGTTTGTCGAGCGCTACGCGGGCACGCTGGCGAGTTTTCGCGGGATCGGCAAAAAGCGCAGTTGCGCGAGTGACTGCTTCCTGGAGGTCGGCGAGCACGATGCCGCCCCCGTAGGGATCGCCGGCCAGGGCGACATAACCCAGCGCCGCGAGCCTTTCCGCGCTTTGCTTGGCGTGCGGTCCCAGCCCGAAGGCTTCGGGCATCACGAGAACTCCCGGGCGCTTGCCGGTCTTTTGATCGTCGAAGGCAACATAGCCGCGCAGCGTCACATCGCCATCCCGATACTCGACTGTCTCCGTTTTCATTCCGTCGCTCCTGTGTATTTCGATCGGGGAACGGCAGCGCTATCGACTGCGGGCGGCGAACTGCGGCTCCCCTGCGTTGCGAATGCGGGCCAACCGGCGGCGGCGCCCGACCCCGGGCGTCACTCTGCGGTTTGGCGTGTATTAGCCATCCGTGGGGTTCGTTGTCAATTGCCGGGAAACGAGGGGGCGGGAAAGGAGCTGCCGAAAAAACCAGCGGCACCATTGCTGGTGCCGCTGGAGTTGCAGATTACCTTTTGAGTCCAGTTCAGGTTGAGGAGGCGGCTTTATATTGCTCGGGAGCTTCCTTAGTGCCCGAGATATAGCGCCGGATGAACCATGGGCGGAAGGCCGAAACGAAACTCGGCAGAATGATCACGCCGGTGATCGCATTGGTGATCATCAGGAAGATGAGCAGTTCCGCCATCCGGACGTGGAAGTCAACCGGCGAGAAGGTCCACACCGACAAACCGCCGACCATCACGAAAAGAGTATTGAGAACAGCTCCTCCGGTACCTCTCATCGCTGTTGTGATGGACTCGGTGATCTCGGTACCGTTCATCACTTCGTCGCGTATCGCGGCCATCGTGTATATTCCGTAGTCGATACCAAGGCCGATACCGAGCGAGACAACCGGGATCGTGTCGATCGTCAGCGTCAGGTCGCGAACGTTCATGTAGATGAAGGCCCCGAAGTTTCCGAGCACGCTAGCCGCGATAAACAGCATTCCTGCGAACGGCGAGCGGAACTCCACCGCGCAGCATATGCCGACGGCGATCAGGGTCATCGTGAGATTGAAGAAATCCGTGCGTTTCAGCACCTGATTCGCAGCCGCGTAGAGGCCCGCGATGCCACCGAGATAGACAACTTTTACGTGGTTAAGACTGGGATCGTTGGCGGCATATTTTTGCTTGAAGTCCTGAATCTCATCAAGCAACTGATTGAGCGTGTCGTAGGTATGGTTGCGCAGGAGAACACGTATACAAGTGGATTTCGC
>JASHZA010000014.1 GCA_030042765.1 Candidatus Binataceae bacterium
TCCCGCGGTTGTCGTGGAGTGTTTGGCGGCACGGGCCGCTCGTGGCTCTGCGCCTGATGCGGCGCGACCCGGAGCGCGCTACAGGAGCAACGAAGTTCGCGCCGAGGGGAAAATCCCCGGCAGGATTCTGAGTCGGCAACCTCCCGATCGGGTTCAAGGCAAACGCGAAGGTGCCCGGTGCGCGTTGCAACTCGCAATCACGCTTGATGGCTCTGAGAGGCAGTATGCGAGTATTATGAAAATCGCCGACTAGTCAAGTATTTTTGCACGGGCGCTCCGCAAAAAAGACTATAGTGGAGTAATCGCCGTCTCGGGAAAATTTTTTGTAAGGAAAATCGCAGGCTTCGCATACTCTTATAGCGTTAGCCTTGAACCAACCCAGAAAAGAAACTATCTGCTTATATTCATCGCCGCCGCTTTCTGCTCAGCGGGGGATCCACGGGGCTGTGCAGCGGCGAGTTAGTCGGGGGCAACAAAACACAAGACTGCTTCTCGGAACTGTCGCCATCGTAGTAATGGGCAACCGACCGTTGATGGGTACGGCAGAATTGATGGGACTCGGCCATCGTTTCTAGTTTGAGCGTTTATTACAAATGAAACGTTATCAACTGATGTGGATAACCTTGTGTATAACATTGTGCATAATGGCGTGATACGAACTCGATTCGGTCATTTGCGCGTCGCGCTATCAAACGGCGGGGCTAAACAAATGGAGGGGCAAGGATGGACGGTGTCTGGCAGAAGGCAACAGACCGTGTACGTGACGAACTGGGTCCGGTAGCCTATGAAACCTGGATCGGGCCACTAAACTTCCTCGGCTTGCACGACGGGTTAGCGACCGTCGAAGCGCCCAATCGCTTTTTCCGCGACTGGGTGCAGAACCACTATCTCGACCTGATACGCAAGTCGCTCGCTCCCGAGGCCGGAGAACGAATTGAGATAAAGCTAATCGTGGGCAAGGAGGGCAATAGGAACGGCCACAGCAATGGACATACGAACGGTCACACCAATGGTCTGAAGGCGACGGGTCCGGTCCGTCTGGCGCCCCCGTCGTCAAGCGGGGCAAGTGAGTCTCAACGGCGCACCCTGCATCCGCAGTTTAATCCGCACTACACGTTTGACGAATTCGTGGTGGGGTCGAGCAACCAGTTCGCACGGGCGGCGGCGCTGGCGGTGGCGAATCAGCCCGGTGAAAAATACAACCCGCTTTTTATCTACGGCTGTGTTGGTCTCGGCAAGACTCATCTGGCGACCGCGATCGGACATCATCTGTACGCATCGGGCCTGCGTCCGCGCAAAGTTCTACTAATGCCGGCCGAGATTTTCATGAACGAGCTTATCAGTTCGCTACGTCGGGATCGGATGGGTGACTTCAAAGAAAAATTTCGCCGGGTCGACGCCCTGGTTCTCGACGACATCCAATTCCTCGCCGGCCGCGAGCGTACCCAGGAAGAGTTCTTCCGTACTTTTAACGCTCTTCATTCTGGACGCCGCCAGATCGTCCTGACGTCGGACAAGATGCCACGTGAGATCGCGGGACTCGAGGAACGGCTGCGCAATCGTTTCGAGTCCGGACTAATCGCGGCTATCGCGGCGCCGGATCTCGAAACCCGGGTTGCGATTGTGCAGAAGAAGGCGGCGCTGGAGCATTTTTCGCTGCCGCCCGATGTAGCGCTCTATATCGCGCAGCATGTTTCCTCCAACGTGCGCGAACTGGAAGGATGCCTGACGCGGCTCGCAGCGTCGGCCTCGATGAGCCGGTCGCCGATTACGGTCGAGTTCACACGCCAGGCGCTGGACGATTTGATCCGCACGCACGACCAGAAGCCGAACATCGAAGGAATCCAGAAGATTGTTTCTGATTTCTTCCATATCCACCTCTCCGACCTCAAGTCGAAAAACCGCACCCAGCACATCGCATTTTGTCGGCAGGTAGCGATGTACCTGTGCCGCAAAATAACGGAAAGTTCATTTCCGACAATCGGTGAGCACTTTGGCCGCGACCACTCGACAGTGATTCACGCCTTCAAACTGATCCATCGGCGAATCAGGAGCGATTCAGCATTCCGCTTTTCCATCGAGAAAATCGAGCGCGAACTCAAGACCGCGGACGCCAACGCGGCCTGACTATGGACAAGACTGCAAAGAAGGCAGGGACAATCTCGAATTATCGATACCGGACGCCGTCTTTTGGCGCCTTCGATGAGGGCGCGCCCGGGGAATGGTCGAGGGGAGCCCCTGATCGCCCCTCCGATGAGGACGAGGAGAGAGCAGTCTCGCCCGATTACTGGGTGACTATCGTATCGACCCGCTGAACTGCTGGCACTGCGGCAAAGCGGCTGGGCCCGTCGACGATTGGGGCACGGCCTTTACCGTTTCACCCCGAATGTTACCGAGAGTCAGCGCACGGTGCGGTATGATTAACGAACGCGACATCGAGTTGGCGGACGTGCTGCTGTCGGCACAGTTCTACATCCGTTCGCGCCAGCCTACGCCCTGGCAACTGCTGGCCGCGCCGCCACCACCTGTCGTTGCAATCCCCCGGTCGCTTCGACCACCACCAGCTTGGGCTTAAGCTCGCCTAAACGACCCACCAACTGCTTGAGCCCGGCCCGATGGTAGGCCAATGTGAAGCTCTCGCCGCTGGGACGCAATGCCAACACCAGCTCGGTCTTGCTCACATCGATCCCAACATACACATCCTCATCCATCACCCTGCTCCTCGCTGCGCATCCTACCCGTCCTTGTACATGCGGGCTCGTGCCTTGCACGCGGCCCTGTCAACTGTTCGAGTTGTGGACGCTTGAGTTAGCGGACCCGACGATCCTGGCTAAACCACGGTCTCTGCCGACCCAGGTTTTAACGGTCCGCCGCGCCCGCCACTATCTTCATATGCCGATTTGCAGATACAAGGTTTTGACCAAGGACACCCCGATCAAAGACTAACTGGCGAGACTGCCCCGCAACTCACGCTCTTTGTTGCGCATCGAGCGGACCAGGGCGTCGTAGCCCTGGTTGTTGATTACCCGGTTGAACTGATTGCGATAGTTGGCGGTGATGCTGATGTTGTCGACCGCCACATCGTAGACCCGCCATCCCTCGGCCCCTTGCTTGAGGCGATAGTCGATGTGGATCGGCTGCTTGTCCTGCTGGACCACGTTAGTGGTGACCTGCGCGTAACCCGCGCCGTCGGAAGACTCCTTGATGAACTGGATCGGCTCGCCGGAATAGGCCTCGATTTTGTTCAGGTACGCCGCCTCCATGAATGACGTGAACAGCGGAACGAACTCGTTCTGCTGCGCTGGCGTGAGCTGCTTCCAATGCGTCCCGAGGCTCTGGCGCGCCATCTCGGCGAAGTCGAAGCGCCCCGCCACCAGGTCAAGCAGGTGCTGCCGCCTTACCTGCTGCGGCGTGGTTTTGTCCTGGAGGACGCTAACCACTTCGTTCACCGTGCTTTTCACCAGTGCCATCGGATCGCTGGCCACTTCAGCGTGCGCGGCCAAGCTTAGCGTCATCACGACAAGCGTCGCGGCCACGGCCATCGCAGCCGTTATCCGAGCCAGGCGTCTGGTGTATCCACCTGTTGCGGATAGCAGTTCGTTAGCGTCTTTCGTTGTTATCATCTGTTCTTCACCTCCACCATCAATCCGGTGGATCCAGCCCATGTGCAAGAAACGTCTTGAGCATGATGACATGATACCGGTTGCATCCGTATGTCCAGCCTCGGTAAGAAATTGCTTGCACGACAGGAACTACTGCATGACTTGGAGGAAAAGACTGCCCATTCGAATTTGTGTGAAGCGCGGGCTTGGCTAGGCCTGCTGGACGCTGTTGATCACGTATGCAGCAGCCGGCGCGTGCGGGTCGCGGCCCGCAGACTCATAGAAAAGTGAGTCGGGA
>JASHZA010000220.1 GCA_030042765.1 Candidatus Binataceae bacterium
TCGGCCAGTTGAAATGAGTCGAGCGAAATATCCGGGGTTCCTCCCGCGCTCGGGCTGGGCGTCGCCGCCGGAGATGCGACCGGCCCCGCCGATACTATCGAAGGGGCTGCTGCCATCGATGTCGTCGCGGGCGTCCCCGCCGATGCCGCGGCCGATGCCTGCCCAACAGGAACGGGCGAAGCTGCCGCCGCCGGTGAGGACGAATTCACTGGAGCGGGCGAAGCCGCCGCCGAAGCCGAAGCGGAAGCCGCTGGAGCAGGGGAAGCCGCCGGTGCCGCACCGCCGCCGGCTAACGCCGTGAAATTCGTCGTCCCATCGGCGTTGCGCGTGAAATTCGCGTTTAGCTCGTCAAAGCGAATCTTTCTCAAATGCGCCACGCGATGGAGCGGCTCGACATCATTGAGGGCTATTACGAAATGATTAAATCCCACCAACGGCGCATTCGCTTCATCACGTACATCTATCTTGTCGAGCGCCGCCTCCCCGGCGAGACGAATCGAGGGGGCTGCCGGCGCGTTAACGAAACGGAGCCGTAAATTGCACGAGAAACTGCCGCTTGGCATCTTTATCGGAAGTTTTCGCGGCACGTAGCTTAGATAGGGCGCTAAATCCAATTCATGAATCTTCAGGTCGAGATCGGACTCCATCGGGACCGCAAACGGCTTCGCCTTGCCGGTCAGACGAAACGGGCTCCCGTCGACCACCATCTCCAGCAGGGGTTCGACAAAAACGTCGATCGCCGATGGAAAATTGGCGACGAACGGCACCCCCATCCGGATATGTTCTACACGATGCTGCTGTCCGAGCACCTTGTCATCGAACTGGACCTCGCCGTCGGTGAGCTGAATATTCGAGACCGAGAATCTAAACGGCTTGGAAGGAGGTTGCGCGGCTTTCGGGGCCGGGCCCGGTGCGGTCAGATCGGAAAAATTGAATTCCTGGTTGGCAGTACGCACCAGATGGATCACCGGCCGATCAATTTCGACCTGATGAACCACCGGGGCGAGGTGAATGATCGACCTCCACGCCGCCTTGACCCGCAGATGGCCGATCGCGACGAAAGTCTGGTCGCCTTCGCGCTCACCGATGCGAAACTGGTCGACATTCAACAGCAATCTGAACGGATTAAAGGATATCCGGCCAACGCTCACCGGCCGATGCAGGCTGGCCGCAACCGGCCCAGTTAGGACACGCCGCAGAATCGGCGGCACCGCGAACACTCCGGCCAAAGTGAAGACCGCCAGGATTGCGAAAGCGATTATTCCTGCCTTCCGCATCCGTCGCGGACGGGTAAGCCCTTGGGGACGACCGGTCCATCGAGCGAGGAGGTTTTTCCAGGCATCGACCATTAGGAAGCCGCGTAGTTCCAACATGAGCCCCTTTTATCCAAGCGTCGCCAGTTTGACGCAGCTTGCTGCCGGACACCACACCTCGACAACCACGATTTCTTTGGAAATTCAATCCGCTGAGGCAAATTAAGCTGTCAGAAGAGATAAGCCGCCTGAATAAATCCAGGACTAACACGTCTACTAGATCCGAGAGCCTTTTGATGAGTGCGGCTGCTGTTCCTCCCGGCAGCCGGTGGATCGTCTTCCCAAGGGCGATCCTGTAAGGCGGGCGTTGTGGGAGCCTCCCCCCTCCCTATTCGCCCGCCTTTTTTGTCTTGCGGCTGTCCGACGTGATCAACCAACTCGACGGTCGCATCAGAACGCTTCAATTTCGTTAATTTTGCTTGACAGGATGCCCCTACGCCGTCATAGCTCATTGCTCGATGAGTTGGGGACGTAGAAGTATCATTTTCGCGCCGGTGCTCATTTTTCTGGCAGCGGCGATCTCGATGAGCTGTGGAGGGGGAGGAGGTGGTTCTTCGCCCACCCCGATACCAATATCGCTAATTAGCGTTGCGATTTGCTCGGGCTCTCCGCCGGTGCAAACGCCCACCCCAACGCCGACCACTCCGGCAACTCCGACGCCGACCCCAACCCCGGCTTGCATCTCCGTACCCGTTAGCCCGGCGCTTCCCGTCGGCACTGCCAGTCCGGGCAATGTCCTTCAACTCCAGGCTCAGGGAGCCTTCGCCGGCGCCGACAGAAATGCCCCGAAATACCGCGACGTTACGAACAACACGAACACGCTATGGTTCGATTCAACCGGCAAACTCAGCTACGGCAGCAACGGCGCCTGGATCGGCATAAGCTCCGGATGCGATTGTATAACGGCTTCGTCGGGCGGCGTGCAGAGTCAAACCATCTCGGTGGCAGTGGCGACGCCAGCCGCTGCCTGCACTCCGTGCCCGTAGGATAGCATAACTTAGCGCTCATGAATCTGGTGAAATCGCCTAATCTTGTTGATAACTGTCCAGGCTGCGCGTCAGCGAAGTTTGACACCCACGCATCCGCGCCTGTAGTGTCCGACGAGGAAAATTAAGCGATGGAACGACAGGCCCGCCGGGAGCAGGTGCTGCGCCACGCCAAGCGGATATTCGCCCGCAAAGGCTATCACCGTACCAACGTCGCCGACATTATCTCACATGCGCGGATCGCGCGTGGCACCTTCTATCTTTATTTCCAGAACAAAAGAGATCTGTTTGAAGAGCTGCTCGAGCAGGTGCTGGGCGAGATGCGCCACCGGATTCAACGCTTGCGCGTGGGTGCCGGCGAACCGGAACCGGTTGAACAATTGCGCACCAATCTGCGGCGCGTGCTGAGCTTTGTACTTGCGGAACGGGAGCTGACCGACATCTTGCTCAACCATTCGATGGGTTTCGACCGCGAACTCGATCTGCGAATTGACGGCTTCTATGAGAAGGTCACCGACCAGATTCAGCGTTCCCTCGACCTTGGCATCCAGATGAATCTGGTGCGCACGTGCAACACCCGCGCGGTCGCCTATTGCATCTTGGGCGGAATCAAGGAGGTGGTGGGCCAGCTCTCGCGCCACCGGCGGCGCGACATCGGGCCGCTGGTCGAGGAGATTCTGGACTTCGGCCTGCGCGGCGTGGCGCAGCCCGAACTGCTCGCCGGCCTGCGTCGCGCGAACGAAACGGGGCGGGTTTCTTTTTCCCCGGAAATAGACTGACATGTCAGTACATCGCGTAAAACAGCGCAGCGGACGTGCCGCTGCAAGAGCAGCGGCTTTTTACGATCTGGATGGGACACTCGCCAGCCTCAACCTGGTGAACGCGGCGATTTACCTGCTGAGCAACCTGGGCGAATGGAACCGGCGGCTGCGCTATCTCGGCGGCCTGGTCGTGCGCATCCCGGCCCTCTATCGGGCCGAGCAGCACGATCGTCATCTGCTGAATGTCGTCCTGTTCGAGATCTTCAAGGGAGTCTCGCGCGATCGGCTGATAACCCTGGGCGAAGAATATTGCGACCGGATGTTGATGAAGCATCTCTACCCGCAGGCCGTGGAGATGGTTGAGACGAACCGCGCCGTCGGGATCGAGCCGGTGCTGGTAACCGGTTCGCCCGATTTTATTGTTGAGCCGCTCGCCAGGCGGCTCGGGATCAAGGAATTCGCCGCCAACCGCCTGATTTACAGCCGCGGGCATGCGACCGGACGCCTGCGGCAGCCGGTGATGGCGGGAGACCACAAGGCCGCCTGGTGCGTCGCCTATGCGCGGGCGAATGGATTGGACCTCGAGGCGTGCTGGGGTTATGCGGATTCCTACTACGATCTGCCGTTTTTGGCCGGCCTCGGACATCCCGTCGCGGTCAATCCGGATCGGCGCCTGAGCGCTACCGCGAGCAGCCGGCAATGGCCGATTATCCGCTTTGCCAAGGCGGAAAACGGCCGCACACTGGCCGGCATGGATCGGGCCGCGGTCGAGGCGTGGGTTGAGAGGAGACTTAATGGCGCGGCCGGAAGCTAAACTCAGGGAGCTCAAGCCGGCAGAACTCCGTCACGAGGTTGGCGCGCGACGCGACCTGGTGGTGACGCTGAATCGGCGGTCCGAACCGCGGCTGATCGCCTACGGCGACGATTTTATGGTCGAGAAGCTGCCGACCGGAACGCGCGTCATTTATCCGCCACCGGCGCTCGAGCCTCTCCCCGATCCCGAGACTGCTATCCGCTACGCGCTGCTGCACCCGCTCAACGCGGACCCGTTGTTCGCGCAACTTAATCCGAACATGCGCGTAACTATCG
>JASHZA010000221.1 GCA_030042765.1 Candidatus Binataceae bacterium
CTTCTGATCGGTGACGACGGAATAGCCTTTGCCCGCGATCTTTTCGGATGCCTTGGCGGCGCGCGTGTTGAATACTTTGAGGCCTGTCTCGGGGTCGATACGGACTGCTGCGTTCATTCGAGTTCCTCTCTGGGTTCCTCGTCGCTTAAAATGGTTCTTGAGCGGAGATCAAGCCGTTGCGGCTGCAGCCCTTAATGCGTTACGTGCTGCGCTCGGCCTGGATCTGACGCTGCGAGCAGTTCACTCGTTGATGTACCGTAGTTTCTATGGTTTTGTGCGTCAAGTCGGGTGACTTAGCAAGACATTCCGGACTTTCCATCGGCTAGGTTCATTGAGCAGTCGCTAGAGGATGCGGCACAATTCATCCCTATTTTTCAGCCGACTTGTCGTTCGCTTCATTGACTCCCTTACCCTTCGCCAACATCCATAGGGGCCACACAGGATTGGCAATCCCTTCTTCCAGCTGAAGGGTTCGCCGAAATCCTAGTCCTACGTTCCGTGGGTCAAATCCAATAGGGAAGCGCCACGTTCCTACGCGGGTCTCCTGCATTTAGAGACCTCGGGAAGAACGCCCTCGGATTTTATCGACGATTCAGCGTCTGTCGTCCACAACCTACGGCGCCCCCGGATCTACAAGGAATCAGCAAATCCCTTGATGTCGCGGATCGTCGCGTCCGATACCTCTCGAATCACCTTCGGGAAAAGCACGTCCGCGGCGTGAATCGTCCCATTCACCGTCCGGCTATACCCGGGGACACCCGCTGCTCGTAGACGGCGGTAATATACCAGACCCTCATCACGAAGCGGGTCCAACTCGTTCACCGAGATCACATGCGGCGGCAACCCCCTTAGTTCCTCGACCGTCGCCCAATAGGGCCACGCGAGAGGATTCGCGCCATGCTTCTTTTCGGGATCGTACGCCGCGGCGAGGACCGGCGCCGTTTTGACGTCAATCAAGTAACCGTCATTTTCGACTAGCGAAACCAACTCTTTGCTCGGCTGTTCCCAGGCGCCATAGATATACGGGCACAACGCATAGACCCCCGCGAGCTGATTCAGCCGTCCCTCGCGCTTCGCTCTCAGGGATATCGCGAGTGCCAGGTTCCCGCCGCCCGACTCGCCCGAGAGGACGATCCGGGAAATACCCAATTTATCCTTGTTGTCGAACGTCCACTGCAGACCAGCCATGCAATCATTGAGGCCGGCCGGGAACGGATGGTTCCCCAGCTTCCCTCCGCCATTGCGAAACTCCACGCCGACGACCACCAGACCCACTTTGGCCAGTTCATCACGCCAGCGCCGGTAGCCCGCGTCCGCCGCGGTCAACATGACCATTCCGCCACCGTGCGTGTGATATACGCAGGGTAGGGGTCCTGAGGCGTTCTGCGGCCGATGGATATACAGCTTGACCTCATTGCCATCCTGTCCCCGGATCGTCTCGGTCCGCCGCTCGATGTTCGGAATCGGCGGCAGGTCGGCGACGAAGCCGGAAAAAATTTCCTCCATTGCCGCTTCGGTGGCCGCAAGATGGTCAAGCTTTGCCTTTATGGGCGAGTCCGCGCTCACCGGAATTGCCGGCGGAGGACCATCCATCCCGAAGGGCGCCAGCGCCGCGACCAGCCGCGGATCGGCTCGCGGGTCGGTTTTCAGGCTTCGGTTTGGGTCGCCCAAACGGCCGGGCAAACTGAGTTCGTTTATCACCTGCGCTTGAGACATATGGTCATCCTACCTGCTCTATATTTCGGGTTTGCCGAACAACAACAGAAACGGAACCTTCGTGCAGGTTGACAGGTATCTTTTCCGTCGAGCTCAAGCAAGGTTACGATGTGCGAGCGACCAGAGATGGGACGATATCCATTTTGCCGCACTCTTGCGCCTGCTGGTCGACCGCAGACCGCAGATGATAGAGAAAGTGGGGACCGCCGCTTTCGCTTGGGGGAGACCATGCGTTGCGCCAAGTGCGGTACCGAAAGCTCGACCGGCAGGAAGTTCTGCGCGGCTTGCGGGAGTCCGTTGCCTCGTCGCTGCCCTAGCTGTGGCGCTGAGAATGCGCACGCATCGGCGTTCTGCGAAGATTGCGGTACCGCTCTCGCGACGAATGCCGCGTCTGCCGCAGTCCCCGTGGGAGAATCTCGGTCAACTGCGCCTGAGATTCGGGTCGCACCTGAGAAGCCCGACGGATCAACGGCGATGGACGGCGAGCGCAAGACGGTGACCGCTCTGTTCGCCGATATCAAAGGATCGACCGAGCTGATGGAGGACCTCGATCCCGAAGAGGCGCGCGCGATTGTCGATCCGGCCTTGAAACTCATGATCGATGCAGTCCGCCGCTACGACGGCTACGTGGTGCAATCCACCGGCGACGGAATCTTCGCATTGTTTGGGGCTCCGGTCGCCCACGAGGACCATCCGCAGCGTGCCCTTTATGCGGCGCTTTGGATGCAGGAAAATCTGCGGCGCTATTCCGCAACCCTGCGCGAACGGGGTATGGCGCCGGTTGAGATTCGCGTCGGGGTCAATACGGGCGAAGTCGTGCTGCGTACGATCCTGACCACGCAGGGACGGGCGGAGT
>JASHZA010000222.1 GCA_030042765.1 Candidatus Binataceae bacterium
CCAGCGTGTTCTCCTCAGGCTTTGCGCTGGACCGCGAATTCCTGCATCAGCCGGGTCGCACGGTCCTGCGACGAGGACATCCGTTGCGTGCGGAGGAAAAAGTCGACCACTTCCTCGTAGCTGGCCTGGCCGGCCGGACTGGCGACTTCGACCAGTTCCTCAATCAGGCTCGGGAATTTCTCCCCGGGTATGTAATAGTTGGCCCAGCCGAAATTGCAGTACCGATGAAGGATCTTCGCGATAGTCCTTTCGAGAGATTCGCGCCGACTGGTTCCACGTTCTTCGTTCTGTCCCAACTGCGCCTCCAGCTCGCGGTGGCCCTGAATCGTGGCGGTCAGACTTTTATCGCAAACGGCGGCGCCCGACCGCAAGCCTGTCAGGCTGATTTTTCGAGCTCTTCAGCTTTGGGCGTGGCTTCGTCAGCCCAGAGCAACTTACGATAGTCGAACTTCGATCCGCCGAGTACGTCAAACTTGACAATCTCGAAGTACGGCGAGAGGTCGAAGTCGCGCGGCGTGATCAGAGTCGGCGAAACCATCCGTAGCAGCCCCGGGAGCGGACGCCCGCTCCCCGAGAATCGTCCCAGAAACCCAGCGACCAGCTTGACCGGTGTGGATCCCGGCGGGAAAGGCTCGTAGCGCGGCACCACGGGGTAGCGCACGCGATGAAAGCCCTCCGCTATCAAGCTCGAACAGATCACCTGAGTCGGATTGCCGCTGCCAAAGTGCAGAGCCTGGCGGCGCCATCGCGCCGGCACGATACTTACGGGCAGAAAGTAACGGGCCAGGTCGAAAATATTTTTCAGGTCGTACTTGAGGCCGACATGGCTCAGCGCGAAGTCGACGACCTCGCGCTGGTCAACCGCCGCCAGCCGGTGAGGACGGCAGATTCGGATGTTGAAATTGCGGTATTTGCTAAGCGGCGTGAGCACCACCCCGCTCTCCACCAGGGCCTCGACCAGCAGGTAGTTGGCGTCGTCGCCGAACTTATCGACAAGCTCGCGCTTCAGTGCGGGATCGCGCTTGAGCGGCTCATCACCGACGTAGATCGCCGAATGCGACCACGAGCTTTGCGTAAGGTACTTGATACATTCGCTGATTCGTTCGTTGCCCTCGACCAGCAGCACGTCGCCTTTGCGCATCCCGCGCTGGAGTTGCTCCATGTCGTTCGGAGCGGCAAGCGTGTAGCGGGCGACGGGCTTGGTGAGAAGCGAAAGCGCAAAATCGACCAGTTTGCGCAAGAGGAAGGAAAATGGATTCAGCCTGGACAGCTTCGACATCGGTGTATCCCGGTCGCGCCTGATCCCTTGAATTGAATATAGGGTCCACGCCCCCACCAAAACAACCGGCGGTTGGACGCGCCGGAAGGCTTCGGACGGCCGTAGGTTCCGGGCCAAGAGGGAGTCGAAAAGTGCTGGGTGGAGAAGGACTAGCCCCTGAAGCTGCCCACGATGCCGTAGAATGGCACCTGCAGCGTCTCCTGCTGCGGGTCGTCGGTCTTGATCGCGAGCGTTCCGAGCAGCTTGCCGTCGGGAGTGTTGGGCCGCAGTTGCAGGGTTATCTTATAAACTCTGCCCGGAGTGACAGGCTCGACCGCCGCCGTCACGCTTTGGTTGGTGCTCGACACGCCAACTACGTTTATGGTGCGGTCGGCGGAATTCGTCAGCCTGACCGTACGAAGCACACTCGCGTGATGGGGCACGATGCCGAATGAGACCTGCGGCGGATTAACCGTCAGATCGCCGACTATGGTGCCGAAGACCGCGACCTCGACCGGAGCCCGATTGGTCGACACCTTGACGAGGTCGTTAAACGGGCCCGGCGGCATAGACTCGAGCAGTGCGATTTCGAGCTCCGCGCCGGGCTTGCCGTCGGTCCGCACGTGCTCAGTTACTTTTATGTATTTGCTCGAATTGGAAATCGACTCGATCTTGAAGTCCTTGCCGCCGGTCAGGTCGGTGATGGCCACCTCGCGCGTCTGCTCGGTTCCGTGCTTTACGTTACCGAAAGCGACCGGAGATGGAGCTGCCTCGACCTGCACCTTGATGTCGCCCTTGAGCGTCAAGCTTAGCTGCTGGTGCTTGGGGTCATTGGTGAAAACGGTAATCGTGCGGCTCGCAGGCCCCTTGTCGGCGCGCGTATCGAACGTGACCGCGATATCCGATTCCTCGCCGGGCCCCACCGTGCTTTTCGTGGGCTGAGCGGCCGTACATCCACACGAAGTTTGTACGGCGCCGATCACCAGCGGGGCGGTACCGACGTTCTTCAAGCGGAAGACATGCTTTACCGTAACGCCGTTTATCGCGCTGCCAAAATCAAATACGGGAGCTGTTACTTCCACGTTCGGCGTGCCCGATCCCGCGGCGGGTCCAGCGAGCCCGGAAAGCCCGCCCGGCTCGCTCGATAGCCCACCCGCCCTCAGTTGATTCTCCGCCTGTCCGGCACTCTGTGCGTAACTGCCGGCGGCAAGCAGCACCACCGCCAGTATCGACGCGGCCGCGATGGTGCAGCGCCAGATTCGAGTGCCGTCGATCATGCGCGCTTCCTCATCATCGTCCCGATATCCCCGTGCGGATCGTCAGGCTCTCGTGGCCGCCGACCCGCGGTAACATCGGTTCTCGTCTCAAGATGCTTTCGCGGTCTTTCCCTCGATGACCGTCACCACAGCGCGGCTTTCGTAGCGTCGGAGAAAA
>JASHZA010000223.1 GCA_030042765.1 Candidatus Binataceae bacterium
CTCGGGCTCAGCTGTTACTGGTATTGCACGCGCAAGGCGCTCGAGGTGATGGTCGCTGAGGGAAAGGGCGTGATCATCAACACGGCGTCGGTTTCGGGGTTGGGCGCTGATTATGGGCTCGGCCCATACAATGTCGTGAAAAGTGGAGTGATCGCGCTGACTCGTTCAGTTGCGATCGAGTATGCACGCAAGGGCATCCGCTGCAATTGCGTATGTCCGGGTCCGATCGCGACACCGCCGCTGCTCAAGGTCAAGGAAAGCCGGCCGGAAATCTTCGACTCGATTGCGGAAGGCGTGCCGATGGGACGTTTTGGCCGGCCCGAGGAGATTGCCAACGCGGTTCTTTTTCTCGCGTCTGATGAGGCATCCTATGTGACAGGCGCGGCCCTGGTGGTGGACGGCGGCCTGATGGCCCATACGGGATTGCCTTCGATGATGGGAATGGGACCGAAGTGGTAGCGCCTTGTGGTCGCGATGATTCTCGACCGCGCGACGCGGGCGGAGTATCATGAACCCATGAGCATCCTGGTTCCTTTCGTCGTAGAGCAGACCGGCAGGGGCGAGCGTTCCTACGACATCTATTCACGCCTGCTCAAGGACCGGATCGTTTTCGTCGGCGGGCAGATCACCGACGAAGTCGCCAACCTGGTCACCGCGCAACTGTTGTTCCTCGAGTCAGAGGATCCCGAGCGCGAGATTAACATGTACATCAACTCGCCGGGGGGATCGGTTACCGCGGGCCTCGCGATGTACGACACCATGCAGTTCGTCAAGCCTCCCGTATCGACGCTTTGTGTGGGGCAGGCGGCGAGCATGGGCGCGGTCTTGCTGGCGGCGGGTGCGAAGGGTAAGCGCTACTCGCTGCCGCATTCGCGCATCATGATCCATCAGTTGTCGGGCGGCTTCGAGGGACAGGCGGCGGATATCGATATCCAGGCGCGCGAGGCGCTGCGTTTGCGCGATGTGCTCAACCAGATCATCTCGCAGCATACCGGCCAGCCGATGAAGAAAGTCGAAAAGGACACCGACCGCGACAACTTCCTGAGCGCTGAGCAAGCCGTCGAATATGGATTAATCGACGAGGTTATCGCGGGTCGGACGGTCCCCAGGGCCGCATAGGCTGATACTCCGACTACTTCCCCGCTATCGCGCGGAGACCGCGCGACGCATCGCGGGAATAACTCAGCGGCCCGCGGCCGCTGACTGCGAAGGCCTTTCCGTATACGGCGTCAGCTCATCAAGCGCCGGTTTAATCTCGCGCATGAACAGTTCGAGGTTGCGGATTACGACTTCCTTCGGCATCTGCGCGTAGTGATAAATCAGCGTCAGGTATTCCGCAGGGAACTGCTTCCATTCGTTGACCAATTGCTGCCGGACGTGCTGAACGGTGCCGGGCACCCACATCCCGAACTGGGTGGTCGCCTTGACGACGTCGCTGGTATCCACCTTTCGGCGGCCCATCGAGGCGTAGAAATTCCGGAAAATGTCGCCATCGTAATCGATCAGTGAGCGGTGCGCCTCCTCCATCGTGTTACCCAGATGCGGCATGCGAACAACCGCCTGCTTCTCGCCGAAGCTCAACTGGTAGCCCGAGGTCAGCGCGGTCTCATGGTAGCGCGTGCCGAGACGGAGCACGTTGGCGATGCTGGTGAAGTAGAGCGGGATGAAGCCGCGGCGCGCCGCGAACTCGGCGCTTTCGGGACTGCCCGCGGTGGCGCAGAAAACAGGGGGGTGGGGACGCGAGTAGGGAGCGGGCACGACGCTCACTCGTCGCACGCTGCCGTCGGGGCCAACCTCGCCGGGAGCACCCAACCTTTGCGTAACGCCATTGCGGGCGAGCGGCCAGTCGTCGACACCGCGGTCGAAGGGGAAGGGAATCTGCCACGCCTGACCCTTGTATTCGAGACTATCCTGGGTCCAGGCCTTGATGACGATATCGACTTCCTCTTCGAACAGGCGGCGATTGACCGCATCATCGTCGAGGTCTTTTTGCTGCTGCTCGCCGGCAAACAGATGGCCGGGGTCGGCGCTGATCGCGGAAGGAGAGCCGGTAGCGCGAGTGCCGAGGTGTTGGCCCACGATGTTGGTCCATCGCGACTGGTAACCGCGGGCGAAACCGACAAAACATCGTCCGCGCGTCAGATGATCGAGGATGGCCGTCTCCTCGGCGACGCGAATTGGATTTTGCGTGCTCATCACGTAGCCCAACTGGCCGACGCGCACGTTTTTCGTGATCGCGGCCCAATAGGCGTCGAGCACGCCTGGGTTCGGGCCGCACTCGTAGCCTTCAGACCAGAAGTGATGCTCGATGGTGGCGACGCCCCACAGACCCAGTTGGTCAGCCGCCTTGATGATCTCGTGCCATCCTGAGAGCGCCTCCTGGTAGCGCTCGCGATTGCGTCCGATCGGCCGGAGCGCCGCGCGCTCCGCTTCGTTGGCAGCGGGAATCACCGCGTATAGCTGAAGTATTACCTTAAGCATGACGGAACATCCTCGCGATCGCCGGAACCTGGATCCGTGCGGGACTCTGTCCAGATCGTTTGACCCGACTAGCACGCGGTAGCGCGGCGCGGCAAGGATCGCAATGCGGTCTCCGGACGAAAGCTGGTCTCGAGCGTCAACCGGGCACGAGAACAGTCAGAGGCCTAAGTGCTTGGGGAGGCTCCGACGATGCTCAAAACGTTTCCTTCGAGCACTCCCTTGGACGTGCATTGCATCGTGCTCTGCGAGGACATGATCCCGTAAGTGCCTTCGAAGTCAGCCGTGACGGTGACGAAGCTGGAGGATCCCGATGGCTCAATCTTGACGTTGAGAGTCACCGAGGAATCGCGCAGCGTGTCGAACATGTGCGAAGGGCCGAGGGAGCAGTACGCCCAATTTCCCCAAGACACGCTGTCGATTCCGCTGCGGTGGGCGGCGATCGTATGAGTTCGTGCATCGGCATTGGTGATTTCATAGAAGTTGGCCGAATTTGAAAAATAGTCCTTGAGTATCTTGAAGGTCTGATCCGCGCTGTGCGGGGCCGTGCCGACTCGGGGAATCGAAGCGGGCGGCGCGGATTGCGCGAGAGCCAGAGAACAGTGGACGAAAAGAGCGACTGCCGTGAGGGAGATAATCAAGCGCTTCATGTTTAATACGACTCCTCAGGCTGAATTTTGACGACGCAATACCGCGGCTACCCGATGATATCCAAGATTCGAAAGCGCAAAAAAGCTGTCGACCGATCTTAGGAGAAGCTCGGCGACATCAGCGGTCCGCTCAATTCGTAGGGCCCCTCTTCGGGC
>JASHZA010000224.1 GCA_030042765.1 Candidatus Binataceae bacterium
TGGTAATCGCCACTTTTCTCGCCCTGCTCGAACTCGTCCGGCGCGGCGAAGTGCGCGCCTGGCAGGATGAACGTGCCGGCCCGATCTTCCTGGGCCGCGGCGATCGCTTCGGGATGGCTCAGCTCGCAGCGACATTGGCGATCGCGGATTCGGCGCAATCCGCTCGAACCGAAGGTGAAGATTCGGATGAATGAAGACGGAGTTGGTCTCGCTGTGGAAGAGGAGCGTCTCAAGGCGATTCTCGAAAGCCTGCTGTTCGCCGCAGGTGAACCGGTAGCACTCGCTCAACTGGCTAACGCCCTCGACAATATGCCGCGGGAGGCAATCCGCAAGGCGCTGGCCGAGATGGCCGTCACGTACGCGACCGGAGATCGCGGTATCGTGCTGGAGGAAATCGCAGGTGGTTATCAATTGCGTACTCCGAAGGAGCACGCCCTTTATGTGCGCCGGCTGCTCGCCGCCAAGCCTCCGCGCCTGAGTCGTCCACTGCTCGAAACCGTCTCGATCGTCGCCTATCGCCAGCCCATAACGCGGCCGGAGATCGAACAACTCCGCGGTGTCGATAGTGGCGGAGTGCTCGACACGCTGCTTGAGCGCTCTTTGATCAAGATCGCCGGGCGCAAAGACGCGCCCGGACGCCCGATGATGTACGCGACCACGCCGGAGTTCCTCGAGCTGTTCGGACTGAAGGACCTCGAAAACCTTCCGGACTTGGCCGAGTTTCGCGCGCTCGAGGGTCGGGGCCCTGAAGAGGTCGCCGAGCAAGCCCCAACCGCCACCGAAGATTCGCCTGTCACCGAAGCGCAGGCCGGCGAAGTGTCCTCGGTTCCCACACCTGAGCAACAAGTCCTTGAGCCGGAGCACTCTGCCGGTTCGAAAAAAGCCGAAGAATAGCGTTCGACGTCGTAATCTGTGCAGGTAGCTCCTCGCCGGCGCGGCGTTGCACAGGTGATCTGGATCTTGGCATCGTTGTCGCAACTCTGCCACGTAAATGATTTTAAAATCATTAAAGAGTGTGTAAAATGATTAGATTGGCCTAGAAATAGATTGGCGTGAATTATGCTTTCTAAACCTCTCTGAACGGTTAATGGCACACCATTAGGAGACGAAAGCGATGTGCGTTGCGTGACGGAGTTGCGTGGTGAAAGCAGAAGCGCTGCTCGAGTTTGAAGAACACCTCAAGGCTGGGCGACCTCTCACGGTCGAGGAATGTCTGGCACTCCTCAGCGAGCTTTGGAGGCTAAAGACAGCCCTAGCCGGCAAGAATATGGGCATGTCCTATTGGCGCGATAGCTACACCCAGGCGAAGAGCGATCTCGATCGTGTCACTGACGAAAACCGGCGCCTCAACGAGGAAATGAGCCACTTTGCGGCTGTGATTGCCCTGCCGCGATGTGAACTCGAGAGCCGCTGGAGCAACTGCGCGGTGCGCCGTCTCAAGAACGTCAACGATGACGCCATGATTGAGGAGGAAGCCCCGAAGCTCCTCTCCTGGGAGCCCTAGCCGATAGTCGGACGCGCGCGGCGGACGAGCAACCTACCAAAACAAACCCTGTTCAGACCACGAGGCGCCAGGCGCCGCTTTCGCTCACGATATGACCGGCGCTCGGCGTAGCGAAGTGGGTCCCTAAAACCAGCACGGGGCGGTCGGCGCAGCGCTTTAGGAACTCGCGACGGGTTCGGCGCGCCATCTCCCCCTCCCAGTCAAAGCCGCAGTTCCATTCGGGATGGATGCACTGGACGGGATGATGCATCAGGTCGCCGGTAATCACGGCCTCCTCGCCGCGTGAGGAGATTCGCACGCTGAAATGCCCTGGCGTATGGCCGGGGGTGGGCTCGAGCCACACTTCGTCCGTAATACGATGGGTGTCCTCGACCAGGTCGGCTAGTTTCGCGTCAACGATCGGCCGCACAGAGTCATCGATCGGGTCGCGGGTAAAGCTATCCTCCTGCACGGACCAGTGGGCCCATTCTTTGCGGCCAATCAGATAGCGCGCCTTGGTGAAGGTGGGAACCCAGCGGCCGTCCACCAGCATCGTGTTCCACCCGACATGATCGACATGCAGATGGGTACACAGCACGAGGTTGATCGAATCCCGAGGGAAGCCGGCCTTGTCAAGATCGCTCAGGAACGAGGTCTGAAGCATGTTCCATCCGGGAAAGGCTCGCTTTTTGTCGTTGCCCAGACAGGTATCGACGATGATGCGCTTGTCGCGGCTCTCGACGAGAAGGGCATGGATACTCATACGAACACGGCCGGTCTCGTCGGCAAAATGCGGAACCAGCCATTTGCTTTCGCGCTGGATATTCTCCAAGGTCGCTTCAGGCAGAACAAAGGTGCCTTTTGACGCGGTTTCCATTTCGACTACGCGGGTGATACTGACCTCGCCGATCTTCCAGCGGTTCATTGCAGCCTCCGGGTTCGGAATCGCCGCAAATTAACGCGATCCGCGTCGCCCGCGCAACGTCAGCCTTCGGCGTCCTCGAAATAGCCGCTTTCCGGAGCGTAATTCTCGAACCTTGTGTACTGGCTCAGATAAGTGAGCTTGGCTGTATCGGTGGGACCGTTGCGCTGTTTGGCAACGATTACCTCTGCAACACCGGGCTCTTTGCTGTCGCGATGATACATGTCGTCGCGGTAAATGAAGGCAATCACGTCAGCGTCCTGCTCGATCGCGCCTGATTCGCGCAAATCGGCAAGCAGCGGGCGGCGATCGGGACGGGTCTCAACTTGGCGATTGAGCTGGGAGAGCGCAACCACCGGGACCTTGAGTTCCTTCGCGAGGGCCTTGAGCGAGCGAGAAATCTCGGCGATTTCCTTCTCGCGTGATTCGCCGGTCTGCGCCGACCGCATCAATTGCAGATAGTCGACGATAATCAGGCCCAGGCTGCTATCTCGCTCGCGCATCAAGCGCCGGCATTTCGCCTTGAGCACGAGCGGCGAAGTGTCGGAATTGTCGTCGATGAAGATCGGCGCCTCGGAGAGCCGCGCGGCCGCCTGCGCCAGCTTGGGAAAATCACGTTCACCCAGATAGCCGGCACGAGCCTTGGAACTGTCGACTCGGGCCTCGGAACAAAGCATCCGCAGCGCCAACTGCTCCTTGGACATTTCGAGCGAGAAGATCGCCACTCCAATCTTCGGGTCGGCCTCCAAGGCGGCGTGTGCCGCGATATTCAAGGCGAGCGCGGTTTTTCCCATTCCGGGCCGAGCTGCGATGACAATCAATTCGCCCGGCTGGAAGCCCGACGTAAGACGATCAAGATCAGCAAAGCCTGTAGGCACGCCGGTAACGAGTTCCCTCCGCTCGTATAAGCGTTCGAGGAGGGCAATTGAATGCCTGCTCAGCTCGCGCATTGAGCTGAACGACGGCCGGATCCTTCTCTCCGATATTTCAAAAATTTTATGCTCGGCTTCGTCGAGAAACTGATCGACATTCGCGCCCGGGGTCTCGTAGCTGTTGCCGGCGATTTCCGTGGCAATCGAGCCGAGAGTGCGCAGCACCGCCTTCTCGCGCACGATTCGAGCATAATGGGCCGTGTGGGCGGCGGTTGGGACGGCGGCGGCCAACTCTGCGATGTAGGCGGGCCCACCGATCTGTTCGAGCAGACCCCTCCCTCCCAGCGCGTCGGTGAGCGTAATTGCGTCGATCGGAACGTTCCGATCAGAAAGCTCGGTCATAGCGCGGAAGATTACGCGGTGGCGCTCCTGATAGAAGTCTTCGGGGAGCACCACCTCGAGGGCCTGATTAATCGCCTCGTTGTCCAGCAGGATCGCGCCGAGCACTGATTGTTCGGCTTCGAGATTTTGGGGAGGAACGCGCCTCAGAATATCGTCCGCCGCTGCCGCAGCCACCTCAACCACTCCCCCGGCGCGAGCGCCGAACCGGTTTGCAGGATGTTTCGTCGAGAAATGCCTCGAACGTTTTTCAAGTATCCAGCAAGCGGCAGGTGCCATCAAGCGCCGAGCCGCTCGAGGGGAAAGATCTGTTCACACGAAATCCCCAGGCGCCACAACGGGCCACCCGCGGCCACCTCAGCCCGCGCGACGGTCAAGGTTGAATGTCCCAGATGACAAGGTTTGCGCGGAGTCGCTGCTTTTGACTCCGGCACCGCCCGTTAACTCAGCGCCGGCGCGACCGTGCCGTCACGCGTTGCGGTGTCAGGATTGGCGCAGCCGCAATCCCGAAAAGAAAGCCACCGACATGCGCCCACCATGCGACGCCGCCGACCAGCGGCCCTTGCGCGCCCGAACTGATCCCTGCATAGAGCTGCACCGCAAACCAGATCAGCAGATAAAAGACCGCTGGGATTTCTACAAACTGGATAAAGACGAACACTGGCAGGATCGTCAGGATACGGCCGCGCGGATAAAGCACAAAGTAGGCGCCCAGTACTCCCGCGATCGCGCCACTGGCCCCGATTACCGGAACACCCGACTCCGGCCCCATCGCCACCATCGCGAGACTGGCCGCCACTCCGGCGAGCAGATAGAAGCATAAGTAGCGCAGATGTCCCATCGCCTCCTCGACGGCGGGACCAAAGATGAATAGGTAGAGCATGTTTCCTGCGATGTGGAGCAAGCCGCCGTGCAGGAAGAGCGATGTCACGAGGGTCGTGAGCGCTTGCAGACGCATCGCGGGCGCGGAGGAACCGAGATGCGAGATTCGCGCCGGAACCATCGCAAATGGAGCGAGCATCGATTCCGCGTTTGGCCCGAGCCGCATTTCGAACGCAAAGACCACGAAGTTCAGCAGGATCAACAGCGAGTTGGCCGCACTGAGGCGGCGCGAGGCTTCGCTGTCGCGTAAGGGTATCATCTGTTAAGCAAGGGTCGCGGCGAATGCGCACTGGCTCCGGGCGCAGGTGCGCATTCGCCGCTATAGTAGCGGCACGACTGTGTTGGGGCGAGCGTGCTTCCCTTGAAGTGTTTTTGGGTTTGTGTCGATGCATGGCGGGAAGTTGTGAGCAACCGATTTCGAGTACTTGAGGCCCGTCGGCATCTGTGCGAAGAAAGCTGAGAAACGTCTCGAAGTTTGCTACGATTTGCCGGCTAACTGGCCCGTGGCGACAAATCTTCTCCCCGGCGCGGGAAGTTTGCGAGCGAGCGTAGCTGAGCATGCGGAGCGCGACGCTCTGCTTCAGCGTAATTGCGCTGTTGAGTCGTTTTCGGGGCCCTCTCCTTGAGGGCAAAACCAAAACACGGAGGGACTTATGGAAATCGTCAAGCAGGACCTGACGGTGCCGGCCGGCAGCGAGAGGATGCCGTGCCATCTGGCTCGCCCGGTGAGCGGAGGCCCTTATCCTGGCCTGGTCGTGGTAATGGAAGCTTTTGGTCTAAACGATAACATCAAGGCGCTTACTGACCGATTCGCGGCTGAGGGATTCGTCGCGATTTCGCCGAACCTTTATTTCCGCCAAGCCAACAATGTGGTCGGATACGACAATTTGCCAGGCGCGATCAAACTGATGGGAAGTTTGAACGATGACCAAATCGCCGCCGACATGACCGCTGCAATCAACCACGTCAAGACGATGAGGGAAGTGCGCCCGCGCTTCGGAACAACCGGCTTCTGCATGGGCGGGCGCGTAGCCTTCCTGACCGCGGTGCGCAACTCCGACGTTTATGCCACCGCGCCGTTTTACGGCGGGGGAATGACGCGGGCGGGACAGCCGGGTGGCAAAGCTCCCATTGATTCTGCGACGAGCCTCAGGGGACCCGTACTCGCGTTCTTCGGCGGCAAAGACGCTTTTATCCCAATGGCCGAGGTGGACAAGTTCCGCGACGCGCTCAACCAGGCGGGCAAGCCGGCCGAGATCGTGCTGTACGCCGACGCGGACCACGGCTTCATGTGCGACGAGCGTCCCTCGTATCACGCGGCCCACGCGAAGGAAGCGTTTGCCAAGACGGTGGCGTTCTTTAAAGAGAAGCTCGGCTGATCGAGCTGCGTCAGCCGGCTTGGGCAGGCCCGGTTGACCGATCCACTCCACGTCCGCACACGGCGGGCGAGCACCGTTAGTTCAGGCGCCGCCCGCCGTTGATTTTCTTAGGGTCCAAAGCAGAAACGGAACGCGAAAGCTGGGTGGCTATCCGGGCCAGGCCTTCCCGTAACTGTCGAGGCAGGCAACCTCGTTTACGGACTTGCGTTTTACTGGAAAATGATGGCCCTGAGGATAGCCAATCGGCATCAGCGCGTAGGTCTGCACGTCCGGCGGCAAATTCAGGATCGCGCGTACCTCTTCCTCGAAGAACGCATGAATCGTGGTCAGAACGGTGCCCAGGCCAAATGCGCGGCAAGCCAGGATAATGTTCTGCACCGCGGGATAGATGCTCGAGCCGGCGATTCTCACCGACCCAGCCATCCGAGCCTTGATGTCCGCCGGCAGATTGGTGTTTCCCGACCACATCGAAGCTTTCAGGCACGGAACCAGCAGCACCGGCGCGTCGCCCATATGGTCGAAGAGATGCTGCACCGATTGCATGAAACGCGCGTACTTCTTCTCGTCCATGTGCTCCGGCCGCGGTGCGCCGGCGTAGAGCTTCATCAGAATTTCCGACGCCTTCTTGTAGACCGCTCCGAGTTGCTTACGCTTGCCGGCGTCCTTGACGACCATAAACAGCCACGATTGCGCGTTGCTGCCCGAGGGAGCGCGGATGGCTGCGTCAAGCACTTTGGTGATCACTTCGTCGGGCACCGGGTCGGGCCGCAGACGCCTGATCGCTCCAGCCGAATACATGACTTCGAACAATCCTGTTTCCGCCACGATTGAATTCCTCACGGGTTGAGTTCGGGCCGCTTTCGGCAATTATCACTTCGACTAGAAATCGGCAACGTTGAGCCATTCCCGCATCGCGTTCGCGCGAAACAACCGCTCATCCCAACCAGTCCGTGCTTTCTGTTGGAGCGCAGGTTACCGTACATCTCGGAGTCCGACCCATGCAAAACTTCGATACCTTGATCGTAGCTCTTGCGTTTGCGGGCGTGTACGCGTCGGCGAGCTGGCTTCATCCGCTTCAGACCAAGTTCCACGGTTACTGGCTCTCGG
>JASHZA010000225.1 GCA_030042765.1 Candidatus Binataceae bacterium
GTTCGGCGCCGCTGCCATCGATTGCGGCACGATGGGTTCAGCTACTTCTTCGGCGCAGGGAACAACTGGGCCCCGCTCTCTTCGTCGACCACTGTAATCGCCTTGGCCGGGCATGTGCGCGCAGCCGCCAAAATCACATTGTCGGGTGCGCCGTTCTGATTGTACACTTCGGATTTTTCCTCGCTGTCCAACTGGAACACACCCGGTGCCATCTCAACACAATCGCCACTGGCAATACATTTGGACTTGTTGACCGTAGTCATGAGTTTGGCCATCACGAGCCTCCCCGGAGCGTCGGGTTAGCTCGAAACAATAGAATCGACGGCCAGCGCTCGCAAGCGCCCCCGTCGCCGCTTGCGCGGGCCCACGATTGATACTTTGCTGTTGCCATGGCGATCGTCGGAACCGGAATCGACCTTATTGAGGTCGAACGTGTCGAGCATGCCCTCTCACGACCTCTCACCGGAGCGCGCTTTCGCGCGCGTGTCTTTACCACGGGCGAGGTCTCCTATTGTGAATCTCGCGGTCGTCCACGTTATCAGAGTTACGCTGCCCGTTTTGCCGCCAAGGAGGCTGTGATGAAGGCGATGGGCACTGGATGGAACCGCAACGTAGCCTGGAACGAGATCGAAGTCGTACGCGAGCGCGGCCACGCCCCCACCATCATGCTCCACGGCAAATCAGCCGACTACGCCCGCCGCCGCAAGATAACCCGGCTTCATCTGAGCCTGAGCCACACCGATTCCATCGCGATCGCCCACGTTATCGCCGAAGAATAAATGCGAATTGCCGGCTATTTTGCGATCGGGCTCGCCAAGGCTCCGGGCGATGCGCCCACCGCGGGTGTAGGCGTCGGCTTTCCGGCCAGGTCACCTTCCAGTCGGGTGACCGTTCGCCCCAGGTCGCTCACCCTCTCAGGCATGATCTGATAAACGGCTTGGTTTGCGCTCGTCGTTGCATAGCCAAAATGCTGCCGCACCGGCTTCCCGTTTGCTCCGCCCGTCCCGACCGTCACCTCGAGCTCCGACGCCTTAATTACGCCGATCTGCTTGCCGTCCTTTGCATAAAGAGTGAACTCGAGGCTCGGACGCTCCATGCCATAACGCTTGGGATCGATCATCGGGTCTTCGACAATTTTTGTCCCCTGCAAATCATGGAGCTGGTCGAGCAGGCTTTCGGCCACAAGCACCTCTGCATTCGCGGTCTTACCCTCGCCCGTGATGCTCCATTTGCCGCCAGGCGCCCGAGCGATAAGCGCAGGCGGCGGTCCACCGGCCACTGCGATTCGTTCGACACTTGACCGGTCGAAGACGAGCAGGGTCTTGTCGCGCAGGTCGTCGAAAGTCTTGTCCGCAGCATTGAAGACATAGTCTGCGACCGAGACTACTGGCCGCTCGCCGCCCTCGCCGCGACGCACGTAGATCGAGTTCTTTTCCGCTTCGGGCAGCTTGAAGCCAAACAGCATCGATTCTTCCTGGTTGTCCTTGCCACCGTAAAACGCAATCCGCAGCGAAGGGCTAACGAGTCCGTACTTGGTGAGGTCGGACGGCTTGTCGTCGACGAATTCCGACACCTGCCCCGCAGTTACCGTATCGAGGAATTGTTGTACTGCAGCGCCGTCGGCCGCGGTGCGCTCAGGCTTGACGATCATCCAGTTTTCGCCTTTGCGTTCCAGTTCGATCTCAGGTCCACTGCTGGCGGGTGTGATCACGATCCGGTTGATCGACGCAGGTTTGAGCGTGATTAGCGCGCGAGATCGCAGGTCGTCGACGCTCTTCTCGACGTTCGGTGGAAAGCTTGACGCCACCAGCAGCACCGCTGGCTGGTCAGACATTCTGATATACGCGGAGTTCCCTACCGGCGTCTCCTTGCCGACCTCGATGGCCGGCAGCACGTGCTTGTTCTTGGTCGTGACGGTCAACGTCACGGCTGGTCTCGCCAATCCAAACTGCGCCAGATCCGTCGGATTCTCGTCAGCCGTATCGGTGATTTCCAGACTGGAGATCGCTCCCGCCATCGAATCGACGGCAGTCTGGTCTGCGTTGGTCGCGATCGGCTTGGTCAGCACCCAGCCGCCATCCTTGCCTCGTTCAACCACGAGATCGTGGGAGGGCGACCGCAGTTCGATGCTGGCGATATCGTTCGCCTCGAGTGTGAACGCCGGATGGTTCTTTCCGGGCGGCGGATGATGGCCGACGTAAAGCGCGTAGCCACCTACCAGCGCGAGTAGCACGACAACGATAAGCGTGTTGCGCAACCGCATGATCCGCCCCGCTCGCTCGGCTCGCGCCCTAGCTCCGCCGCTCCCACCACACCGCGATTCCAATTATCAGCAGGAGTTCCGGAATCAGCAGCACCGACAGCACAAACACTACGTCGAACTCCCCGATCGTCAGACTGAAGCGCGACGCGCGCAGCGTCCGCGGCCGAATCGTGATTGCGTTAGCCTCGCCCGCCAGCCAATCAATACCGTTCATCAGGAAATCGCGATTGAAAAAATTCTCGAGATACTGGTTATCGGCGAAACCCGTATCCCCGAAGATCACCAGCCGTGCGTCGCCGGTTCCCCATTTGAGTTGAGCAAGGTTGGCCTCGACCGCGTCGGCTACCGTGATTGGTCCTTTGATATCCGATTTGCCGAAAGATGCGGTCTGTTTCTGAAAAATCCCGACCAAGTCGGTCTCGGCCCAGGACGAATCGCTGGTCTTGGCCAGCGGCGTCACCAGCAGCCCCGGCTTCGCCGGCTCGATCGGAATAACCGACCGTACCATCGGGAAAACCGTCTGGTTCGTGAACGAAGCTGTTATGGGATGCGGTCCGTAGGTATTGACGAGCGGGTTCAGACCTAACGCCGGACCCGCAAAAAGCCGCACCACCTGATCGACCACGACGTTGTTGCCAGCCTCGACACCCCAATCGGCGACCAGCTGGACCAGCGCCGACTCGTCGCTCGCTTCATCAGGCCGCGGAGGCCGCATCATCACGAGCGCCCGCCCGCCATTCTTGAGATAGTCCTCGATGGCGTCGATCTCGTGTGGCAACAGCGGACGCGTCGGTCCCGCGACGATCAGAACCTCGCAGTCTTGCGGTACTTTGGGCTCCGATGCGAGCAGAACCTTTTTGACCTTGTAGTTCTCGCCCTCGAGGGCCTTTCTAAACTCACCGAAACCGCCAGCACTCTCTGCATCGTCCGGATCGGCCTCGCCATGCCCGTCGGTGAAATAAACTGTCTTGGTCCCCGTCTTGACCAGCTTCAGAATCCCGTTGGTGAGGGACTCCTCGTTTAAATCGGTAACGTTGGTCCCTTGTCCGTGCTCACCGCCGTACTGGATGTGGGTCGTATTCATTACCGAGACTTTGAAGCGTTCCGCGAGTTCGGGATGCCGATTCGGGTCGACCAACTCGTAGGTCAACAACGGTTGTTCGTAAGCGTACTCCTCGTAGAGATTCTCGGCCGCGGGACTGCGTCCTCCCTGCACGAAGCCATATAGCTTCACCGGCTTCGTGAGCCCCTTGATGAGCTTGATCGTCTGGGGCGAGAGGCTAAAGGCCTTCTCCGAGGTCATATCGAACTGGCGATGGTAGGTCGCGGCGAGATAATTGACGGCGATCAGCAACCCGATGAAGCCCACCGAGTAAATCGCGGCGTTGGCTCCGTAGCGCGTCGCTCGGCTGCCCGCCAGCGAACCGATCGAACCCCAGCTGGACATCAGCCAACCGGTCACGGCGAAAAGCCCGCCAAGAACGTTGACGAAGATAAACAGTCGCGCGAATCCGCCCGAGGTCAGCAGATAACCCAGGATTCCGAATGACAGTAGAACCAGTCCGATTAGGCCCGAAAGCGCCGAACTCCTCTTCATCCGCAGTTCCACCTCCACCACGGCGCCCAAAATGCGGGCCCAAGCCTCCAGCGGTCAATCTCCGAACTCGCCCGCAGGAGGAGATAGTCGGGAAGCAGGGTAGTTCGTCCGCGAGGGGGCAGGGCTATGATCGATTTCATTTCGTAACTAAGGCTTTTCCCGCGCCACTAACGCCAGCGCGCCGACTCGACCGACCGCTGCGTCAGGAACAGCGCCACCAGGATCATGCTCAGGAAAAAAACGATATCGCTGGTGTCGACTACGCCGCGCACCAGAGTCGAGAAATGCTCCGGGAGCGAGAGATACTTGAGCAGCGACCACACAGCGCCGCCACCAGCCTCTGCCGGCCACGAGATCACGAACAGCAGAATGAGGAGGCCGAAGGAGCTGATCGCGGCGATTATCTGGTTTTGCGTGAGTGAGCTGGTGAAAAGGCCGACCGCCACGAACGTCGTTGCCAGCAAGGCCAGGCCGAGATATCCCGCAAACATCACGCCCACTTCGGGATTGCCGAAAACCATCAGGATAATCGGGAAGATCCAGGCCAGCCCGATCATGATCAGCGTGAAGCAAGCCGATGCGATAAACTTGCCCGCGACGATCTCGCCCGTTCGTACCGGCGCCGTCAGCAACAACTCGTAAGTGCCCGACCGCTTCTCCTCGGCAAACACCCGCATCGTTAGCGCCGGCATTACTATCACCAGCACGATCGACAGGTCGTGCAGAAGCGGCTCGATCACTCGCGAGTTGAGGTTCATCTGCTGCAGTTGTTGCGCCTGGCCCATCATCTGGACGAGTTGCACCATCTCGTCAAACTGGCGCAGTAGCGCAAAGAAAAACCATCCGCCCAGCAGCAGGAAGACCGTGAGCACCACGTAGGCCACGGGCTGGACGAAGTAGCCCTGCAGTTCCTTGCCGGCAATAACTAGTGCGTTCCTCATCGGCGCTAATTGGCGTGACCGGCGCCAACTTCTTCGAGGGTTTCCTCAGCGGAAGCGCCCGGCAGATGACCTTCCTTGGCAATGGCGTTCAGGAAGACGTCTTCG
The DNA here is from genome assembly GCA_030042765.1 of Candidatus Binataceae bacterium. Classification (GTDB taxonomy): domain Bacteria; phylum Desulfobacterota; class Binatia; order Binatales; family Binataceae; genus JASHZA01. The sequence goes on from JASHZA010000225.1 coordinate 4,907, forward strand.
AGCGAGGTTCCTGCAGGCAATTGTGCGATCTGCTCCTCCAGCACGACCCGCCCGTCGTTGATAATCACCACCTTGTCGCAGATCTGCGATACTTCGGGCAGGATATGCGTCGATAGTACGATGGTGCGTTTTCCTGCCAGGCCGCGGATCAGTTCCCGGATTTCGTGGATCTGCCGCGGGTCAAGCCCGATTGTGGGCTCGTCCAACACCAGCACCTGCGGATCGTGAATCAGCGCCTGCGCCAATCCGACTCGTTGGCGATACCCCTTCGATAGCTGGCCGCAAATGCGATGCGCCATTTCGTCGAGGCCGCAGACCCGCAGGACATGCTCCACCGCCGCGTCAACCGCGGCGCGCTTGACTCCCCTCAACTTCGCCACGAACCGCAGGTACCCGTCAACCCGCATGTCCGTGTAGAGCGGCGGATTCTCGGGCAGGTAGCCGATCAGCCTCCGCGCCTCCAGCGAACTGTTGAAGATGTCGAGGCCATTGACCAGCACCGTTCCCGCGGTCGCGGGCATGTAGCCGGTGATGATTCGCATCGTCGTGGTCTTACCGGCCCCGTTGGGCCCAAGAAAACCAAGGATCTGGCCTTCCTCGGCCTTGAACGAGATGTCCTTGACCGCGACGAAGCTGCCGTATGCTTTGGTTAGATTCTTAACCTCTATCATTCATCCGCCACGTCACGGCGATCGGCGCTCCGCGCCGCCCGCCCATCGCATCTAATGACGATCCTCAACCGCCATTGATTCAAGCCAACGGAAGCAATCAAACAGTTAAGCCGCACCCGGTCGGACTGTCAATATAACATCCGGATCATCCTCGCCGGTATTTTGCGCCGACACCCCCCTTTGTTACTCTGCAACTGATCCCCCATGTCTGAAGAACGGCGCACCCTCTACCTCGTCGACGGTTCGGGCTACATCTTCAGGGCCTTCTTCGCCCTCCCGCACCTGAGCAATTCGCGCGGCCTACCCACCAACGCGACCTACGGCTTTATCCGGATGCTGCTCAAGCTGCTCAAGGAGGCGCGGCCAGCGTATATCGGCGTGGCCTTCGACTCGCCCCGAAGAACTTTTCGTGACGACCTTTTCGAATCCTACAAGGCCAATCGCGAGGAAGCGCCCAACGATCTCGTCGCGCAGATTCCCTATATCCATCGCGTGGTCGAAGCTTTCCGCATCAGAAGCATCGTCATCGAGGGCTACGAAGCCGACGATGTGATCGGTACGCTCGCCGTTCGCGCTGCGCGCGCGAAGTTCAACACCGTAATCGTCACGGGCGATAAGGATTTCATGCAGCTCGTCGGGGCCAATGTAACGCTGTGGGATACGATGCGCGACAAACATGTCGCCTCCCGCGAGGTACGCGAACGTTTTGGCGTCGAACCGCGCGCTTTGATCGACATCATGGCGCTGATGGGCGACGCGATCGATAACGTCAAGGGTGTTCCGGGCGTCGGCGAGAAAACCGCAAGCGCCCTGATCCGGCATTACGGGTCGCTCGAAGCATTGTACGGCGGACTCGATCGAATCGAGGAGGCCAAGGTTCGGGGCGCGAAGAAACTTGCGCAAATTTTATTCGATCATCGTGCCGACGCTGAACTCGCGCGCAAATTGGTGCGAATCGAAACTGACGTTCCGCTCGAGGTCTCGCCCGATGATCTCGCCTGGTCCGGAATCGACGAAAAGGCAGTCGCCGAACTTCTGCGTGAGCTCGAATTCGGCTCCCTGCTGGCCGAGTTGACCCCCGGCCAGAAGTCACTGCCACAAACCGGCGCCGACAACGAAGTCGCGATCGATCGCTCAGCTCTCGAGGGTGTCGCCACCGAACTCGCCCGCGCCTCTCGGATCTCGATTCATCTTGCGGCCTCGCCGCACGGCGGTGCCATGACACTGAAGCTCAAGGGCGACGGCCCGCGAGTCTATGCAGCCGGCACCGATTTGCTGCCCGGTTTCGAAGCGGTCTTGACTCCGCCTACTCCGCGCAAAGCCTGCCATGACTTCAAAAGCCATCTCCGGTTGATGCGCCGTCATGGAGTCGAGCTTGGCGGCGTCGACTTCGACACCATGCTTGCGGGATTCCTGGTTAATCCGGGCAAACCGGAGCCCACGCTAATCGACCTCTATCATGAACACCTCGCTCCGCTCGGAGGCGCTGTGTTTGCGGGTTCCGAACCCGCGGTGGTCGAGGCATTGCGTGTTACGCTCACGCGCAAACTCAAGGACAACGGACTCGAGGGGCTCTTCCAGGAAATCGAAATGCCCGTCGCTCGCGTCCTCGCCGAGATGGAGGACGCAGGTATCGGCGTGGATGCCGCCGCGATAAGGACGATTTCACTCGAGTTCGGCGACCAGTTGAAGCGGCTCGAGCACGAATGCTTCGAGTTGGCTGGACGCGAATTCAACTTGAATTCGCCAGGCCAATTGCGCGAGGTGCTCTTCGACGGCCTTAAGCTTCCATCCAAAGGCCTGAAGAAAACCAAGAGCGGATTTTCTACCGATGCAGATTCGCTCGAGAAACTCGCGGCGGTTCATCCCTTACCCAAAAAGTTGCTCGAATACCGTACGATCGCCAAGCTCAAGTCCACTTACACCGACGCTTTGCCGGGTCTGATTGACTCCGCGACAGGCCGTATCCATACTTCGTTTCATCAGGCCGTAACCGCAACCGGACGCCTCAGCTCGACCGATCCCAATCTCCAGAACATCCCGACCCGCAGTGAAGAGGGACGCCGAATTCGCCGGGCCTTCGTCTCAGCGCCTGATTTCGTGCTGCTCTCAGCCGACTATTCCCAAATCGAATTGCGGATTCTGGCCCATCTATCCGGTGATGAGACGCTCATCGACGCCTTCGCTCGCAACGAGGACATCCACGTCCGCACGGCCACCGAAGTTCTGGGTGTGAGCGCACACACGCTCGGCCCAGAGGCGCGCCGCCTGGCCAAGGTGATCAACTTCGGAATCATCTATGGCATGGGTCCGCAGCGTCTGGCGGGCGAATTGGGAATTCCCTTCAGCCAAGCCTCCGACTACATCAAACGTTATTTTGAGCGCCTCCCGGGCGTCCGAAATTATCTCGACGAAACTCTGCGCAACGCCCGCGACTGCGGCTACGTATCTACGATGTACGGGCGGCGGCGATACCTCCCCGAACTCAACGGTCCCGACGGCGGGGCGCGCGCCCAGGCAGAGCGTATCGCCGTCAATACCCCGATTCAGGGCAGCGCGGCCGACCTGATCAAGCTTGCGATGGTCCGTCTTGCCGCGACCTTGGCTGACAGGCAGCTTAAGGCCAGAATAGTGTTGCAGGTACACGACGAATTGCTCATAGAAGTGCAAAAAGATGCCATGAATGCGGGTGCTGAGGCGGTACAGCGCGAAATGGAAGGAGTAGCCGCGCTTCGTGTTCCACTCAAGGTTGAGCTCAAGGCGGGTCCGAATTGGGCAGAACTTCAACGCCTGTCATTGGTTCAGGACCGGCACCGATGAATTTGTTCGCCTCCCCTCCGTCTAAATCTATTGGACAACCAAGCACCGGGCCCTAAGACCGACGAAGCCGAGCTTATACGGCGGGCAAAGCAGGGGGACTCGCGCGCTTTCGGTGCATTGGTCGAGTGCTACCAGCGACGCGTCGTCAGCGTCGCGCAAGCGGTCGTGCATAATCAGGAGGACGCTCTTGAACTGGCCCAGGAGGCCTTCGTCCGCGCTTATGAAAATCTCGCCCAGTTCGAATCACGCGCGAGCTTCTCGACTTGGCTCTATCGCATCACCGCCAATCTTGCCATCGACTTTTGCCGCCGCGAAGGCCGCCAAACCATGCTCCGAGGCGAAGACGCCGAGGATGAAATCGCCCGCTTGCCCAGCGAATCCGGTGATTCTTTCAAGGAAACTGCG
>JASHZA010000226.1 GCA_030042765.1 Candidatus Binataceae bacterium
CAATCGCGAACAGTCCAATGATTGAGGGGCCGGAATCAGATTCCGGCCCCCCTGCCGTACCCCACATCCGCCGCTCCGCAACCACACTGGAAAGCGGGCATCCGCTCCCGCTTTGCAACCAAATCAGGCCCCGGAGAAGCTTCCTTCCGTGTCAACACCGCCGACCGCCCAACTCACCCCAATCCGCCGCCTCCCCAACCACAGCTCCTCCGAGGCCTCCCCCTGTAGCGCCGTTAAGCGCCCCGCCCCCCAACCGTCGAGCCCATCCAGCCCGATTGAACAGGCATCCTCATGCGCGATTCCCGAATGTGGACGTGTGCGGGAAAGTGTGTCCGCACCTGACTGCGGCGCGTTCGCGCGATTCCTCAATCAGCCGCCACCGGGTCGCGCTCCCGTCGCGCCATGCGAGATTTTCGAACCAGAACGTTTCGGCGCATCGCGCACAGCGATAGCTCATCTCGAAGGGCACCTCGCTAACCGAAGTCAGCACGGCACCCTCCCTGAGATCGTGGCCGCGGTCGGACAGGGTAGCGAATTGCGCGCTCTCGCGCAGACATCCACGCGCCCTTGCGAGTTCGATTCCAAAACGTGCCGCATCCACCATTTGCGCCCCCTTGATTCGGTCTCACACCATCCTGACCGACCGATGACGCTCGCGCCGCTCGCGGCACGATTCGCTGGCAGAACCTCCGGAAATGTCGAGCAGCCGCCACTGAGCCAAACCGTCCGAAGACTCGGCCGAATTCACGAACCTGATCGAGGAACCGCAGAAGCGGCAGTGGAAACGCACCCTGAAGGGAACGTCGGAACCCAACGGCGTATCCATGACGCCATCGTCAAGTTCGTGGCCAAGGGCCCGCTGCGCCCGAAAATCGCCGGACTCAAGTAACCGGCGCCGCGCCTCGAGAAATTCAACATTCCAGCTCATCGCCCCTCACGAACATCCGCTGGTCGTGCCGCAGTTCATGCACTTATAGCAAGTGCCGTTCCGCACCATGATGCATCCGCAATCGGGACACGGCGGCGCGTCCGCCTGATTGATGAATGCCTGGCGCAGACTCGTGTCCTTACCGTCCCCAATATCGGCCGTAATCGAAGCACGCGGAGGCACGCTCGCAAGCTTCGGCGGCGCCGAAGCCTGCGCTTGCTCGGACTCCGACGACGGCGGCAGCGTGATGATCCCGACTTCGCTCTTGGCCTGCTCGTCGAGGAACTTCGAAGCGAGCCAGCGGAAAAGATAATCCACGATCGATTTTGCGTACGGAATCTGCGGATTCTTGGTAAAGCCCGATGGCTCGAAACGCATGTGCGCGAACTTGTCGACCAGGAACTGCAGCGGCACGCCGTACTGCAACGCGTACGAAATGGCGGTCGCGAACGAGTCCATCAGCCCGGAAATCGTCGATCCCTGCTTCGACATCGAAACGAAGATCTCGCCCGGCGTCGAATCTTCGTACATTCCGACCGTGATGTAGCCCTCGTGGCCGGCGATATCGAACTTGTGTGTGATCGACCGCCGTTCGTCCGGAAGCTTGCGCCGATGCGGGCGGAACTCGTCAACCGGCGCGGTCGCAACTACTGCGGCCAAACGCGAAACCTCGGACGCGGCCGGCGTTTCGGCAGCTTTGCCGGTGTTGAGCGGCTGTGTGCGCTTGGACCCGTCGCGATAAATCGCCACCGCCTTAAGTCCGAGCTTCCACGCCGCGACATAGGCTTCGGCCACCTCTTCGACCGTAGCTTCGGTTGGCATGTTGATGGTCTTGGAGATGGCACCTGACACGAATGGCTGCACCGCTCCCATCATTTTCAGATGGCCCTGATAATGAATCGAGCGCGATCCCGATCGCGGCTTGAAGGCGCAGTCGAAGACCGCCAGGTGCGCGTCGGCCAGATGTGGCGCACCCTCGATGGTTTCGTGCTCGTCCAGGTACTCGACGATCTCCTGAACTTCGCGGGAGTCGTAGCCCAGCCGCCGGAGCGCGCGAGGCACGGTGCCGTTGACGATTTTCAGCATCCCGCCGCCAACCAGCTTCTTGTATTTGATCAGCGCGATATCGGGTTCGACGCCTGTCGTGTCGCAATCCATCATGAAGGCGATCGTGCCGGTGGGCGCGATAACCGTCGCCTGTGAGTTGCGATAGCCCGCCACCGTGCCTTCGCGCAGCGCCTCGTCCCACGAGTCGCGCGCGGCGCGCAGCAATTCCAGCGGTACGTGCGCAGGTTCGAGCTTGTAGGCGTGGTTCTTGTGGCGTTCGATCACCTTGAGCATCGGCTCGCGGTTGACGGCGTAACCCTCGAACGGTCCCATCGCGGCCGCGATACGCGCGGACTGGAGATAGGCCTCGCCCGTCATCAGCGCGGTCACGGCGCCGGCGTAGCTTCGCCCCTGATCGGAGTCGTACGGCATCCCCAGCGCCATCAGCATCGCACCCAGATTCGCATAGCCCAGCCCGAGCTCGCGGAAGGAATGCGCGTTCTGGCCGATCTCGGGCGTTGGATACGACGAGTTGTCGACCAGGATATCTTGTGCGGTGATCATCACCGCGACCGCGTGGCGGAAGGCCTTGACGTCGAATTCGCCGCGCTCGTCGAGAAACCTCAGCAGGTTGAGCGAAGCGAGATTGCAGGCCGAATTGTCCAGATGCATGTACTCGCTGCACGGATTCGACGCGTTGATGCGCCCGCTGTTGGGGCAGGTGTGCCAGGTGTTGATCGTGGTGTCGAATTGCATCCCGGGATCGCCGCATCCCCAGGCCGCCTCGGCAATCATCCGCAGCACGTCGCGCGCGCGATACTCGTCGGCGACTTCATTGTCACGCACGAAATGGGTCTGCCATTCGCCGTCGTTGACCACCGACCGCATGAACTCGTCGGTCACGCGCACGGAGTTGTTGGCGTTCTGGAAGAAGACCGAACCGTAGGCCGGACCGTCGAGCGAAGCATCATAACCCGCCGCGATCAGCGCCCACGCCTTCTTCTCCTCCTCCTGCTTGCACTTGATGAAGTCGACGATGTCCGGATGGTCGGCGTTGAGTACGACCATCTTGGCCGCGCGGCGGGTCTTGCCGCCGGACTTGATCACTCCCGCCGAGGCGTCGGCCGCCTTCATGAAGGAGAGCGGTCCCGAGGCCGCGCCGCCGGCGGAAAGCTTCTCCCGGCACGACCGCAGCGCCGATAGGTTCACACCCGAACCGGAACCGCCCTTGAAGATCATCCCCTCGTTGCGATACCAGGCGAGGATCGACTCCATGTTGTCGTCGACCTTGAGGATGAAGCACGCCGAGCATTGCGGCTTGGGCTCGATCCCGACGTTGAAGTAGACCGGGCTGTTGAACGAGGCGCGTTGGGTCACCAGCAGCGCCGTGAGCTCGGCCTTGAAGGTATCGCGAGCGCCGTCGGAGGAGAAGTAACCCTGCTTTTCGCCCCATCCGGTAACCGTATCGGCCACCCGCCCGATAAGTTCGCGCACCGAGGTCTCGCGCTTGGGGCTGCCG
>JASHZA010000015.1 GCA_030042765.1 Candidatus Binataceae bacterium
AGCAGCTGGATGTGCATTTCATTGAGGCCGATGTCGAGGCGCTGGACCTGCCTGGCCAGAGCCTCGACCTAATCATCGAACGCCACGTGCTGTGGACGCTGCCCCATCCGAATATAGCGCTCGACGCCTGGCACCGTCTGCTTCGGCCCGACGGCAGGATGGTATTGATCGAAGGTCATTGGGGCGCGATGGAGCGCCGCGACGAATATGCAGAGATTCACGACCGGCTGCCCCTGTTCGGCGGGCGGCCGCATGAGGAGATCGCAGCGCTGGTTAGCGCGCGGGGCTACTCATCGGTGACAGTCGAACCATTGATGGATCCGGAGCTGTGGACTGAGCCGCCGGCTCATCCGCGATATTTGGTGATCGCGAAGGCGTGAGGCGGAAACAGTCTGAGTGTGCGCCGCAGATTCGATAACGCAATCGAACAGTGTGGCCACAGCTCCCTCCCTGTATCCCTCCCCCTGAACTGGACAAGGGGACGGGCAGAAAGAGCATGGGCCCTAGTCGGACGGCATCGCGGAGACGACCTTGCGGGCAAGGTCGAAGAAAGCGCGGCTGGCCGGATGGTCGGGGAGCGCAAGCGTGATCGGTATGCCGCGATCCCCGCTTTCGCAGATTTCGCTGAAGATCGGAACGCGCGCCAAGAGTTCCATCCCCTCCTGCTGGGCCATCCGTTCGCCGCCGCCCTCACCGAATATTTCGTCGGGCTCGCCGCAGTCGGGGCAGACGAAACCGCTCATGTTCTCGACCACGCCGAGCAGCGGGCAATGCACCTGACGGAACATCCGGACCGCGCGCAGGGCGTCGGCGACGGCGACATCCTGGGGCGAAGTGACGATGACAACGCCATCGAGCGCGACCTGCTGCGCGAGCGTGAGCTGGGCGTCACCGGTGCCGGGCGGGAGGTCGACGACAAGGAAGTCCTGCGTGCCCCAGAGCGTGTCCTTGAGGAATTGGCGCACAGCGCCCATCACCATCGGGCCGCGCCAGATGACGGGCGACTTGTCGTTCAGAAAGAAGCCGATCGAGATGAGTTTCACACCGTATTTTTCGATCGGATAAAAGTTCTGGCCGCCGGCGGCGCGCGGGCGCTCATCACCAGTAGCGAACATCATCGGCACCGAGGGTCCATAGATATCCGCGTCGAGAAGGCCCACTTTGTGGCCGAGGCGGGCGAGCGCGACCGCGAGATTCGCCGCGACGGTGGACTTGCCGACGCCGCCCTTGCCGCTGGCGACAGCGACGAGCCAGCGGGTGCCTTCGAGCCGGACGCGGCCGGTCCTTTCTCCCAGTTCGGGTTCGAGCTTGCGAACCTTGAACTCGACTTTGGGGATCCCGAGTTCGTGGCCGAGCAGTTGGTGAATGCGGCTGCCGATTTCGCGGAGGATCTCCTCGCGGCTGCTGGCCTGGCGCAGCGTGATCGCGTAACCGCCATCGGCTATGGGCGCGACTTCCTCGACCACACCAAGCGCCACGATATCGGTTGCATAACCTGGGTAATTGATGCGCGCGAGCGCCGCAAAGACGTCTTCGGGAGTTAGCTTTCGTGCCACTGCGGGAATTATTTCAAATGAAATGGGGCAGCGAAAGCGCGGGTAGTCCGGGGCGCGAAGGCACAGTCAGCGGACGATCGCGGCGAGACGCTGGGCAATCACGTCGCGCGCTTCGGACGCGATACGCCGCACGAGCTCTCCCGCAGGGATAATTTCGCGCACGAGGCTACAGGACTGTCCGGCGTAAAGGGGCAGCCGCTCGAGGTCACCCTCAAGGAAATTCGCGGGCGGCATCACGGTGTAGTTCACCAGCGGCAGCTCCGCGTCGGGCCCACGCGACGTGGCGACGGTCTCGCCCTCGCGCGGGCGTTGGCCTGAGGCGGGCCGTCCCGCCCTCTCCCATTCTTCAACTACGGCGGTGCGAAGCACGCGATGGGGCGCGTCGGGCCATCCGATGTCGAAGAGCGTGGTGTGGATAGTCTGCGAGGCATGTGCGCGCAGGATGCGTTCCTTGTAGAGCGGATGCGCGGCGGATTCGGCGGCGGCAAGAAAGCGCGTGCCGAAGACGGCGCCATCGGCGCCAAGCGCAAGCGCGGCGGCGAGTCCGCGGCCGTCGGCGATTCCGCCGGCTGCGATCAGCGGCATCTCGCCGATCGCGTCGCGGACCTCGGGAATCAAGGACAATGTGGTCACCGTGCCGCGCACGTGGCCGCCGGCTTCGAAGCCCTGGGCGATAACGGCATCAGCGCCCGCCTCCTGCGCCCATCGCGCCTCCTCGGCCGAACCGCATTGCCAAATCACCTTGATTGCGGCGCGATGCAGGCGCGCGATCGAATCGCAGTGGACACGGGCGTCATCCCAGAAGAAGGTGACAGCCTGAATGGGAGTATCCGCCAGAACGTCGACGAGGCCGGGCTGGAGAAACGGCACCAGGAGGTTGACCGCGAGCGGCTTGCGCGTGCGGCTGCGGGCGGAGGCAATCTCGTTGCGGATCCCTTCACGCCCCAGCGCGGCGAGTCCGATAGTGCCGAGACCACCCGCTTCGGATACAGCGGCTACCAGTTCAGCCATCGCGACCACCCCCATACCAGCGCAAACGATCGGGTGCTCGAGGCCGAACAGATCGCAAATGCGGGTCTTCAACATCGATTGCACCCCCTGCGCGGTGGTCTATCCATCCTTGCTGTAGTCCCACGAAATGACACGGTCGGGCTTGAAGCGCACCACCACGACCGTATCGTTCTTGAAGCCGCTCACGTAGGCGCGCCCGGCCTTCTGGCCCATGTAGGCGATCGCCATCCGCTCGACCAACGCGGGCACCGCCTTCTCCTCCATCGTGGCCCGCCCTTTCAGGATAACCGCCTTGTAGGGCGGCTTGCGCACGTCGACGCAGAAGGTGACGCGCGGATCGTGGGCGAGACATCTGTATTTGAAGGCGGTGGCGTCGGTGATGAAGGAGACATGCCCCGCGCGGTACTCGTACCAGGTCGGGACCGCATGCGGCGACCCGTCGGGCGCGGTCACCGCGACGACGGCGATATTGGGCTGGGCGAGGAGTTGCGCGATCTCGCGCTTGGTCATCGGCATGGCGTTACCCCGAATCCTTACTCTTAACTCTTAGCGCATCTCGCGGATTCGCGTGCTCGCTACGCGCGGCAACCGCGCTCCGCTAGCGTCCATGGAATTTGGGTTCGCGCTTATCAAGGAAGGCCTTGACGGCCTCCTTGTGGTCCTCGGTGAGACTGGTGAGCGCCTGCCCCACCGCTTCGCGGTCAAGCAAGGTGCGCAGGTCGGTATTGAGGGCGGCGTTGAGATTCCCCTTCATATAGGCATAAGCGACGCGCGGACCCGAGGCGATCCGTTTCGCGTAAATATGGACTTCGTCGGCGAGGGCAGCGGCAGGCACGACGCGGCTGACAATCCCGAGCCTAAGGGCCTCGTCGGCGTTAATGATTTCGGCGGAAAAATAAAGCTCGCGCGCCTTGGCCGGGCCAACCAGCCGGGTAAGAAAATAGCTACCGCCGAAATCGCCGGAATAGCCAACACGGGCGAAGGCGGTGCCAAACCGAGCGGCATCGGAGGCAATACGGATATCGCAGGCGAGGCACAAGCCGAGTCCGGCGCCGGCGACGGGGCCGTTGACCGCGGCGATGGTCACCTTGGGAATTTCATGGAGCAAGACCGTCACTTCCTCGCCACGGCGGGTGCCGGCGATTCGTTGATCCAGCGATGGAGGAGCGCCAGCCTGCGCCGCGCCCTCGTTCCGATCGCGCATCCGCGTGATATCGCCGCCGGCGCAGAATCCGCGGCCAGCGCCGGTCAAGACAATGGCGCCCACCTCCCGGTCGTTCGCCGCGCGGCCCAGGTTGTCGAGCAGGCCGCTGATTATTCCGTCGCTCAGGGCGTTGAGGCGGTCGGGCCGGTTCATCGTGAGATAGAGCACGCCGTCGCGGCGTTCGACGAGCAGGTCCTTTTGTTCGGTGGACATTGGGGAAGCCTCCGAAATCTGATGGTTGAGAGTCGTACTACTTGAGCGTCGCGACCCTGTCGAGGGCGGCGGCAACCGCCTGCGTACCGTCGAGATCGTGGCCGAGGGCGGCGGCCGAGTTGAACATCGAGGTCATCAGGGCGAGTCCGGGCAGCGCGAGGCCGTTTTGCGTGGCCGCTTCGGAAACCAGGCGCAGGTCCTTGCGAATCAGCTTGACGAAGAAGCCCGGACGGTAATCCTGGGCTACGATTTTCGGGCCGAGATTGCTGAGCTGCCATGAACCAGCGGCGCCGGCACCGATAGCATCGAGCACGCGGGCAGGATCGAGACCACTGTTGCGCGCGAAGAGAAGCGCCTCCGCAGCGGCCTCGAGCGTAAGGGCAACCGCAATCTGATTGGCGAGCTTGGTGGTCTGGCCGGCGCCTGGCGGGCCCATATGCGTGACGCGCTTGCCGAGCACTTCGAACAGCGGACGGGCTCGCGCAAAGGCGGCCTCGGTCCCGCCCACCATAATCGTGAGGGTGCCTTCGATGGCGCCCGACTCACCGCCGGAGACCGGTGCGTCGAGGTATTCGATGCCGGTCGCGGCGAGCCGTGCCGCAATTTTGCGTTCGGCTTCGGGCGCGATGGTGCTGGTATCGATGACGAGTTGGCCGGGGGCCAGGGCCGGCTCGATCCGCGCAACAACTCCTTCGACGTCGGGCGTATCAGGCACCATTATAAAGACGGCCTCGGCGCCGCGTGCGGTCTCCGCGATGTCGGCGGTCACCACCGCGCCGTCGGCGGCGAGCGCGCGCGCCTTGTGGGGGGTGCGATTGTAGACGCGGACGCGATGGCCCGCGCGGAGCATCCTGCGCGCCATCGGCGCACCCATGATTCCGGTACCGATCCATGCGATTTCCATCTTGCACAGTCCTTTCGAATGGCGGGCAACTTTGGCGCGAGTCTATATCAACTTGCGGCGCGTGGCGCCCGCGCGCATCTCAATCAGCGGTGGATACGGTCTGCCCGTCCCATGGCGGCAGCTCAGCGGGTACGACCTCGTCGAATTTTGTCATATCCAGGGTGAACTCACCCTCCCGCGTGCGGCTCGCAATATCGGCGAGGCGAGCACCCCAGACGATGTCCCGAGCGTCGTAGGAATATCGGGCGTAGACCGTCTGCGAAAAGGTCTCATCGATGCCCGTCAGCGAAACGACTATGCCGGCGCGGGCCGCCACCAACGACTCGGGCGTGGCGCCGAAGAGAGGACTATCGAGATCTATCGGATGAATCGCGGTCCAGGAATAGCCGAAAATCGCGTTGCGATAGCGCGACAGGGCGAGGTCGTGGAAACGGCGCACCGATTCCCCTTCCGCAGTGAACTCCTGACGGTCGAAAACCACATGTATCTGCGCCTCAACGATCTGATTTGAGCGGACGTTGGCCATCCGGAACATCAAACTGGGGACGCCGTCGCGCTTCGAAATCACGGCAACCCGGCTGAAGCGGACGCGCGCGGTCGGACGCGAAAATTTGGCGAAGATGAGGCCCGTAACCAGCGCGAGGCCGACCAGGCCGGTCAGCGCCTCGATACTCATGAGGATGTGGCTGAAGAACGTGTCGGGCGACATCTGGCCGTAACCGATCGTAGCCATGGTCTCGACGCTGAAGAAGAAGACATCGCCGAAGGAGCCCGGCCGTGCGTTTTGGACGCCGCCGTTCAAGAAGTAGCCGAGCGCGAAGAGCGCGTTGACCAGAGAGAACGCACCCGCGATTTGAAGCAGCAGGGACGGCCACGACGAAGTCAACAGATGATGGTAGAAGTCGGTGAAGTAACGCTCGCCGTCCTCGAAGGGCGTCGTGGGCGCAGATTCTTTCGGCCGCGAGGGCGGCGCGGCGTTCTTCAGTCGCGAAGCCATGGGCTAAAGAATATAGCGCGCAATGGCATGCTCGTCAGGAATGAAGGCGATGAAGGAACGGCAGCGATGATTGAAGATGGCCTGTTGATCGACGGCGCGGATGAGGCTGCGGATACGATCGTACTCGCGCACGGGGCCGGCGCGGCGATGGACTCGCCGTTCATGAACACGATAGCGGAAGGTCTCGCGCGAAACGGGATACGTGTGGTGCGATTCGAGTTTCCATACATGAAGGGGCGGCGTGAGGGCGGCAAACGCGGAGCGCCGGATCGTGAAGCAGTGCTGATCGAGGCGTGGCGCAAGGTGATCGCGCGTCTGGGCGGCGGCGCGCGTCTCGTGATCGGGGGAAAATCCCTTGGCGGGCGAATCGCGAGC
>JASHZA010000227.1 GCA_030042765.1 Candidatus Binataceae bacterium
CTATGACTTCAATTGAGACCGGAAGATTGGGAAGCTCGACGCCGATCAAATCGAAAACCAGCAAGGCTCTGCCCGGTCGCGGCAGCGATCCGCAGTATTCGGCGAAAGGATTGTATTGCGGTTGATAGGCGGCAAAGTGAACGAAGTGGTCCGTCTCAGCGCCGCGAATGCAGGCGTCGTAGTCGAGACCGGGGCCGCCTCCGTGCGCCCAAACGAGTTCCGGCGTGAACCACATAATAGTCAGGAGCAAAACCAGCCGCAGACCGCAGCGCCCGCGGTTGCGGACCGGCCGATCCTCCGTGTCCTGGCCCGATGCGTACCGGGTCATCCGCTGCTCCGGGCTTGTTGCGTAAAGGCTGGAACAATCGCGCTGCTGAACTCGACCAGAGACCGCTCGTGATCGGGCGTGTAGAACATGAAGAGCCCGCCAATGCGATTTGTGGGATCGCTCATCAGCGCTGTGAGACGGTCGGTTTCCCAAACTGTGCTCGTGGCCTCGACATAGACTTCCTCAGTCTCGCCGGGCGCGATCGGCTCGTCAGGCTCCACCACGAGGCCGGCGGGCGCGATCAACTCCGGCGGATAATCAAGCTCCGGTGCGACGACGGCATTATTCAGGAAGCGCAGATTCGCGGTGGTAAATTCGCCGAAACGAATCGGCTTGGAACCCTGGTTCGTAACTCGAAGACGAAACTGGACCGTGCGGCCGGGAACCAGGTATCGGACCTGTTCGGCCCGGACCGTGATGTGCGCAGGAGGCAGGTCAAGTCCCGGGACCATCGTCTGGTTGGACTGAAGCGGGACGGTCACCGGAAAGACCATACTGGTGTATGCGGTCTCGCCGACCGCGACGATCAGAGTAATGGCAAGGATTACGGCGGCGGCGATTCGATCAGTGCGAGTGATGAGGCGATCGCCTTCTCCGGCCACGACTGCTTCGTAACGCGGCATCAGAAGCGGTTTGCGGAGCCAATAGCCAAGCCATAGAAGAGCGATCGCTATCCAGACGACGTGCCAGCCCACTATCGCGCCCAGGCCGTAACGCGAAAGGTCGAGATGCTGCCCGGTCAACGTGACGATCGGGTCGCGGAACGCGGCGGGGTCGCCCGCGATCGAAACCCATTTTCCGGGGCCCAGGATGGGACCGGTGTCACGGACATCGAGCATCGGATGAACATGATAACGCCCCGGAACGCGGCCCTTGAGAACGATGCGATATTCGTAGTCCTGACCGAGCGCGAGCGACATCGACGAAACGCCGTTGACACCGTTGATCGAAGTTGCCGTCCGGATGAAAACGGGTCCCGGCACGCCAACGTTCAGAAATGTCAGACCAGCGGGCGAGGCAATCTCCAACGGCCAGTTCTCCATGATATGGAAGCGGCCGGTGACCGTCAGTTCGCCGTTGACCGCGACATGATCGGTTGACCACTTCGTGTCGTACCACTGGATTGTGGAGAGCCGAAGGGACGGCTCCTGCGCCCGCTCGCCATGCGCGAGTGCGCCGGTGGGCAGCCTCAGAACAAACAGCAGCGGGAGCACGGCGATGGTGACTATTTTCAAGCGGACGCTCATCGGCACCCTTCTCGTGCGCGAATTGAGCCGGGGAATTGACGGTCGCGGCTTCTCGGCTAGGGCTAAAGACGCTTGAGCCACGAAAATTGACTCCTGGTGAAGATCCATCCGACGCCAAGGAAAAGCATGTAAACCACCATCGAGATGAAGCCGGCGAAGGCTATCGACAGGTAGATCGGATCCTGCCCGAACGTCCGCAGCGTTCCACGATTGATGATCCTGATGTATTCGGGCGTGCCGGTGCGGATGTAATGGAATCCCTGCAAGTCAGCGAGTGACATCAGCACCCCGTTGACGTTGACCGGCAAAAGAAAATGGGTAATCAGCGGCCAGTTGGCGAGGTAAAAGAGGACGGCCCAGAGCATACCGCCGGCGATGGCGGTGAAGAGAAAGCTGTCGGTGAGGACGAGAGTGGTGTCGAGCGCGAGCCCGCACGGAATCAGCGTCGCAGGCCAGACAAAATTCAACGGAAAGTAGGCCCATCCGTGCATATTGGCGACGCGGTTAATCCACTCCGCGGCGACGAGACACAAAGTGAGGAATGTCGCCGCGAAGGGCAAGCGGAACTTCGACCAGAAGATGTAAGTGATTGCCGCCGGCATCGCGATTTGCACGATCGGCGTGAACGACAGCCACCAGCGGCTGTCCTTCCAATCAGACCAGAAATCCCAATCGCCGACGGTGAGGATGGTGATTACGTGGTACAGCGCCATGAAGAGGAAAAAAAGCAGGACCGCCACCACCAGATCGAACCACCGATAGGCGCGGGCACGCTCTTCAGGACTGCTGATTGCGGGTTGGCTTCGGGCGCGCGGCGCCGCGGTCATGGCGACCAAGTCCGCGTGCCGCGCTCGCGAATGACGCGCTGCATGATTTCCTCCGCAAGCCGCGCGGGCAGATTCAACGCGGCGGCTTCAGCCGCAAGGATCATCCGGCTTCACGCTCGAATTCGAGCGCCGGGTCGATAACCGTTTCGCCGCCGTCGACGACATAGGTCTGCGCCTCGCCGGTCGTCAGTTCGTGCAAATAGTCGCAGGCCTGGAGCAGCAGACCGCCCAGCCCCAGTCCCGACCAGGCGAAAATCATGAAACCCCAGTGAACCGGCGCCGAGAATCGCTCCTCGAGGATCCAGAAGCTGTGAGCCCATTCGTTGAGTCCTACGACTGGCAGCAGCATGAACGGTCCAGCCACGCCGATGATCCATGGAAGGGAATGGCGGGCAGCGAAGCGCGGCAGCCTCGTCATACCGTAGAGGTACGCGGTTATGCCCAGGATGATGTACACCGGGAAGGCCCAGTAGAACAGGATGATATGGCTGGGAGTGAACGAGGTGTCGCGAACCACCGTCTGATGCCAGCTCGCATCCTCTTCACCGAAGAAACTACCGGCCCAGTAAACCGCGAAGACGTAACAGAAAATCAAGGCAACGAAGATTCCGAAGCGCCGCAGTTCCTCATGCGTTTCCGCGCGACCCAGATCCTTGGGCCTCGAAAACCAGACGTAGCCCCAGATGCCGGCGGCGGCGAGTGCCTCGACCGCGAATTGGCCAAAAAGCAGGTTCATCCAGTAGGTCTGGAACTCGGGCGAGGTAGCATCGAGACCCGCGGTCCATGCGTAGGCCTGCTGATACAGGCGCGCGGCGATCATCAGCAAGGCTATGATCGCGCAGCCTACGATCATCAGTGCCGGACTGATCCAGTGAGACTCACCGGAGCGAGTCGCCAGTGGTGGAACCTGCGCGGCCGCGTTAACCGGGGCTCTGTTCAACGCTGTTGCCATCGCCAAACCTCCCAAAACAGCCGCGCGAACGACCTGCGACCTTCCGCCTTTGTGTAGCGGCGGTCAGCCGAGTTCTTTTATCCTGGGCAACCGTCGCGCCTATGTTTATACCACACGTCCCGGATTTTGCACGCGACGGCTATGAATCTTGTGACACGCTGCGAGTCAGCGCGAGGCGAACAGGCCGATAAGACCGCCGGCCAGGATCAGCCACGCCGAGTTGAAGCGGAAGCGGATCAAGACAAAGGCGCTGGCCACGCCTATCCCGGCGGTCAGTAGGTCTACCACGGCGGCCCGTCCGAGCTGCCACGTCACGGCAATCATCAAAGCAACCGCCCCGACGTTGACGCCGTCGAGAAAAGCTCCCGCGGCTTTTGAACGCCTGATACGTGGAATCAAGGGACGGCTGGCGGCCACGAAGAGAAAGCCCGGGAGAAAGATCGCAATTGTCGCGACAATTGCGCCGCCAACACCTCCGAGCAGGTACCCGATAAAGGTGGCGGTGGTGAATACCGGACCGGGCGTTACCTGCCCCACCGCCACCGCGTCGAGCAGCTGTGTCTGATTCAGCCAGTGAAGCCGATCTACAAGGTCAGTCTGGAGGAATGCCAGCAGCACATAGCCGCTGCCAAAAATGACGGCGCCGAATTTAAGAAAGATCAGAAAGAGCCCGGAGAAACTCGCCGAGGCCACCGCCGGCGCCGAGAACAGCATCGATTTCGTCGCTGATGGAATGACGGCCAGGGACCCGGACGCGAGACGCCGAGCCGTGAGGCCGTGGAGCGTCGCCACAACTCCGGCGGCCAGAAGTATCGCCAGGAGATTACCGCCGGCGACTGCTAACACCGCCGCGATCAAACCGACAACCGCCAGAAACCCGCTTTTGACCGCAGTTCGGGCGAGTCCCCATAGAGCCTGCAATATCACTGCGATGATTACCGGCTTTATCCCGTACATTACGCTCTGCACGCGAGGCATCGAGCCGAACTTCGCGTAGGCCCACGCGCACGCCATCACAATCAGCATTGCCGGAAGGATGAAACAGACTCCGGCCACCACCAGGCCCTGCCATCCTGACCGCTGATGACCAATGTGAATGGCCATCTCGGTCGAACTCGGTCCCGGAACGAGATTCGAGGCTCCGAGCATGTCGAGGAATTCTTCGCGCGAGACCCATTGGCGGCGGCGGACGAATTCCTCCTGCATCATCGCGATATGTGCGGCCGGACCGCCAAAGGCGGTCAGCCCCAGGCGCAGAAACGGCGGAGCAAGGTCGCGAATCGAGTTGCACAAGGTGGGCGGCACTGTCCACTCGACCGTACCAGCAATTCTGCCGTCACAGCTACCGTGGCAGATAAAGAACGGAACCGCTTTCGACCCGAAGCTGTTGAGTAAGAAGGCCAACCCGCTCTAAATTTCTCTCGAGCTTTTCAACCGTCTGCTAAACGATGCCCTTCGAACGGCGCCACGAACCGCTATTGCCGCGACACCTGTTTGTTCGCCGGTTCGCGCGATGGAGCCTTGCCGCCTTCCTGGTACTCGCAGCTTCTCTCGCGCTGGGGATTTGCGGCTACCATTTCCTGGAAGGGCTGCCATGGATCGATGCGCTGCTGGACGCGTCGATGATCCTTGGCGGGATGGGCCCGGTCGACCCGATTCGAACCACCGCGGGCAAGCTCTTCGCATCGTTCTACGCGCTCTATAGCGGCCTGGCGATCATCGGCGTTTTCGGACTATTGATCGCTCCGTTAGTGCATCGCCTGTTCCACAGATTTCATATTGAGGGCTCGAAGCACTGAAGGCCGCGGTCGCGGCGATATGCGCGCGAGCGTGGCGGATCACGCTCGCGAGTGTTACCTAAGAGAAGCCGCTGATTGCGAACCAGCGAAGGGAGGCCTTGGACAAATGGATTACAGCAATTACGAGTTTCTGAAAATCGAAGTCGCCGAGCGCGTCGCTACTGTCACGATCAACCGGCCCGAAGCGCTAAACGCCGTCAGCGCAGCGCTTCATCACGAGTTCGAACAAATCTGGATCGACCTCGCCGAGGACCGCGGTGTGAACGCGATCCTTCTGACTGGCGCGGGTAAGGCGTTCTCCATCGGCGGCGATATCACGGGCCGCAGCAAACCCACCAGGAGCAAGGGTCGCGGCGGACGGCGCATCGTGATGGCCGACGGGCGGCGAGTGGTCGAGAACCTGCTCGATGTCGAACAACCGATCGTCGCTGCGATCAATGGTGACGCTTTCGGTTTTTCGGCCAACGTCGCGCTGCTGTGCGACGTCACCGTGGTCTCCGAGACAGCGAAGCTCGCAGACACGCACGTCAGCCTTGGAGCAGTAGCGGGCGACGGTGGCGCAGTAATCTGGCCGCTGTTGATCGGGCCGAACCGCGCGAAAGAATTCCTGATGCTTGGTGATAGCATCAGCGGCTCTGACGCCGCGCGAATCGGCCTGGTAAACCACGCGCTGCCGGCAGACCAGGTTCTGCCGAAGGCGAAGGAGATCGCGCAGAGACTTGCCGACGGCCCGACGTGGGCGATCCGGTGGAGCAAGCTCGCCGTCAACAAGTGGCTCAAGCAGCAGGCGAATCTGATCATGGACGCAGGGCTCGCCTACGAGGCGCTGACGTTGACGACCAGGGACCACAAGGAAGCGGTCAAAGCCTTGAGCGAAAGGCGCAAGCCCAATTTCGTGCGAACGAAGCAAGAGGCCTGAGCCGAACGTAGATCGTCAGAGGCTGCCGGCTTTCATCTTTCGAGAT
>JASHZA010000228.1 GCA_030042765.1 Candidatus Binataceae bacterium
CCTGGTCGGAGAGCGGATCACCCTGCTGTTCTGCCGTGACCAGCGTCCGGATCTTTTCCTTCACGGTCTCGGCGCTGACGTCCTCGCCCCCAGCCGCCTTGACTCCTGACGTGAAGAAAAATTTGAGCTCGAAAATGCCTTGGGGGGTATGTGCGTACTTGTTGGCAGTCGCCCGGCTGATCGTGGATTCGTGCATCCGGATATCCTCGGCGACATCCTTGAGCACCAGCGGCTTTAGATGACTGATTCCATGCTCGAAGAACGCGCGTTGGAACTTTACGATCGAACTTGCGACTTTGAAGATCGTTTGCTGCCGCTGGTAGATCGACTTGACCAGCCAGCGCGCCGAACGCAGCCGCTCCTGCAGGTATTCCTTGGTCTCCGCGCTTGCTGTGCTGTCGTTAAGCACGCGCTTGCAGAAATTCGCCAGCCGCAGCCGCGGCACCGCGCTCTCATTCAAAGTTACGACGAAATCGTCGCCGACCTTCTGAATAAACACGTCCGGGACGATATATGCCGGCTCGGCGCCGCCATAGTCGCGACCGGGTTTGGGCTCCAGCGCCGAAATCGCCCTGGCTGCCTCCTTCACCATATCGAGCCCGACCCCAAGCGCTTTCGCAATTTCGGGATAGCGATGCTTCTCGAGCAGGTCGAGATGGTTCAGCACGACACGTGCCGCGAGCGATTCTTCCATCCCGAGGTTCTGCAATTGCGCGTAAAGGCATTCGCGCAGGTCGCGCGCTGCGACGCCGGGTGGGTCGAAGCGCTGCACCCGCTTGAGCACTCGAGCGACATCCTCGACCTTGGTCTCGAGTTGCGCCGCCAGTTCCTCGAGCGGCGTTCCCAGATACCCATCGTCGTCGAGATTGTAGATTATCGTCGCGCCAATCCTCAGGTCCGCTTCCTTGAGGTTTGATTCCCGCAGTTGCTCCATCAGATGCTCCTCGAGCGAAGTCCTGCGGGTAAGAGTATTTTCGAGCGTCTGCCGCCGTTCGGAGTCGGTGTCGGGTGCCTGTCCATCCCGCCAGTTGTGGGAGGAATTCTCGAGGTAATCGAGCCATTCAAGGTTGTCGAGCCGGCCCGTTTCGCGCAGCTCGACTGCGGCATCGGGCGCTTCCGTCGCCACCGTCTCGGGCGGACGCTCCTCGGTCGAGGCGTCCCACTCGCCCTCGCCCTCGTTGGCGGCAAACTCCGGCTCCGGCGGCAACGGCTCGCCGTCCGCAGCTGGGGTATTGTCTTCGCCCTCCATAGCGTTCGCCGCCGTCTCGTTTACACTTTGGTCGAGCGGCTCGAGCATTGGATTCGAGTCGAGCTCGCTTTGCACGACTGCTTCCAATTCCGGCAGCGACAGTTGGAGGATTTTGATCGCCTGCTGGAGTTGCGGCGTCATCACCAGCTGCTGGCGTAGCCGCACATCGAGTTTTACTTCTAAAGCCATTAAACTTCCGGCCGCCCTACTTGGCGTGGTCCGCCTTCACCCCATTATCGCGGGTTTTTGCCTGGCGAGGGAAGATCACTGCTTTGGCCCCTTCGACCACGCTCTCGCCGGTCTTGAGGTAAACCGTTATTTTGTTGCCCGTTACCTGGTCGTTGCCGTCGTGAACTACAGGGTTTCCGGTCAAAACCACGGTCTGATTGGCTTCGTTGAGCACTGCTCGGTCGCTGAGCGACCATTGCGTACCCCGGGTGATTCGCACGTTACCTGTGGCGATCATCTGCTGCAATTCGTGGAAGTCCTTGCCGTAGAACACTTGCAGCGTATCGCTGGTCAGCTCGCCGTCGGCCCTGAGGGCATGCACATGACCACGCCACATCGCGGAATTTTTCTTGTAGTCGACCGAGAGGGAATCCGACCTGATATTGATCGGACCGTTGTTCGGCGACGCCATCGCCGAAAACGGGGATGAATTTGCGGGTGCTTTTGCGTCCCCCTGGTTGCCCGCCTTTGAACCTCCGGAAGGAGCCGCGGTCGGCACTTCGGTGCCGCCTCCTGCCGAGGGAACCGTCGATGATGTAGCCGCGGGAGTCGCGGCCGCCGCCGCTGGCACTGTAACCTCGCCGGTTGGCGGCGGGGCCTCGACCGGCGCCTTTACCCCGGCCGAGTCTGAAGACGCGGCGTTGGCCACCCAAGGGACCACCGCCTGGACCCCGGCCACACCTAGCAACGCCACCGCAAGAATGACAACAGCCAGCGTGCGGTCCTTGCGCGTCGATTCGCGTCGAAGGGCCGATGAGGTGGTTGCTCGGGGTCGATAGCCCCTCTGACAGCGTCCCGGTGAAAATACTTTATCGTCAGGAAAGATTCGAAATGGCACCTTTATGTCTCGGAGTAATATCAGTGCTTACCTGGTTGAGCAGTTGAAAAACCTCTTCCTTGGGACGACCGCTCAGACCAACGCCTGTGACGGTCATTCCCTCGCCTTCGACTTTCACGGCGCCGGGCGCCACCAATTGGTCATCGTCAGGCGCAAACGTGGCCTGTTGTGTGGAAATCACAAGGTCGCCGTAGTGTACGATTACACCGCCGTCGAGCTCAGCCTTGCTGATATGATTGCCTTTGAGATACAGCCGCGCGTGCGAAGCGGTCAGTTGAACCCGCTTGCCGTCCGATGCGGTCATCGTGAGTTCCGCGCCCCTCAAGATCAGGCTGGTCTTGTCGGATGCGTAGCTGGCATCTTTGGCCCGCAGCATCCATTGACTTTGGCTGCCCTTCATCTGGGTCCAGTGGAAGTTGTGAGCATGGAGCAGGGAATCCGGCATCAGTCCGGCCGCGATTTGCAACGCCTCCCGCACTGAGCGACGCCGCACTACTCGGACCGTGACGATAACAATTACGCTCAGCGCCACCACGCCAATCAACACGAGCGCGCGCGCTATGCGTTTGGGACTCATCGCTATCCTTCCGGATTGCGAGGCTATCAGCCGCGATTTTTGAAGTAAACCGAGAACGAACTTTGGCCAGTTTCCGCTGGGCGAGTGCTTGATCGACTGCCGCGGCTGGCAACGAATAGGGCACTTTGTTAGCGATTGTTTTCCGGGAGGCGCCTCTTTAATGGAAAAGGAACTGGCACGCGCGTTGAGTGCTTTGACGACCGGCATCTATGTGCTCACGGTAAGCCACGGCGGGATTCACCATGGTATGTCGTCGTCGTGGGTGAGCCAGGTGTCGGGCATTCCGCCGCTGTTGAGCGCCGCGGTCGATAATCAACATTTCTCGTGCGAGGCTGTGGTTCGCACCGGAAAATTCGGCCTCAATGTCGTGGGCAGCCGCGCCCGCGAGCTCGAGGATTATTTCTACTCGGCGCGCGCACGTCGCACGGACAACCTCACTGAGCTGGACTATGAGCTGTCGCCCGTGCTGGGCGTGCCGTGGCTGAAGCTTGCCATGGTTTCGATAGAAGCGCGCCTCGCGCAGAGCTTCGTTGCCGGCGACCATACCATCTTTGTGGGAGAACCCGCCGGAGTGCGAATCGGCGCTAACGAACGTCCGCTGACGTCGCTCGATCTTGACTACATATATCTCGGCGGCAAGGAAATAATCCCGCGCGACCGCTCCGGATGGTGACCGCAAACCGTAGACTTTACCTGCCCGCAATTGTAGCTTGACGCTCGCGCTGCCCGCTTGCCAGTATCCGCTGACGGCTGCTACCATCCGCGCGCGGGAGAGAACGACCGATGCCGATTGACAAGAACGAACTGCGCCGCGTGATGGGGCATTTCGCCACCGGCGTGACCATCATTACGACTGTCTCGGCGAGCGGCCAGATGCACGGACTGACCGCGAATGCCTTTACGTCGGTATCGCTCGAGCCGCCTTTGCTGCTGATATCCGTCGACAAGAAGGCGGAGAGTTATCCCTGCTTCGAGCAGAGCAAGGTTTTCACGGTAAACGTCCTCAGTGATTCGCAGGAGGCGCTCTCGCGCAAATTCGCGGTGACCGGAACCGACAAGTTCACAGGTGTCGCCTTCCGTGCGGGAGGTAACGGAGCGCCGATTATCCTCGGGTCTATTGCACACATCGAATGCCGGCTTTATGCCGCGTATGACGGCGGTGACCATACGCTCTATCTCGGCGAAATTCTCGAGGCCGAGACGCGCGAGGGGAAGCCGTTATTGTTCTATCGCGGCGGCTATCGCGCTATCAGTGACTGACCCTGCGGCCTCCTCAACCGGTGTCTAATTCCCCGTGTCGCTAAGATTATCCGCGCTTGCTGAGATCGAGTCAGAGCCGCGAAACTCACGA
Source organism: Candidatus Binataceae bacterium (assembly GCA_030042765.1). Classification (GTDB taxonomy): domain Bacteria; phylum Desulfobacterota; class Binatia; order Binatales; family Binataceae; genus JASHZA01. The sequence continues at coordinate 4,244 of JASHZA010000228.1, forward strand.
TATCGAGGCAATTTACAGCCAGTGAGCACGGCGCGCCTGTCCGGCCTGACGGTCTTCCTGCCTTCGCACAACGAGGAAGGCAATATCGAACGCGTGGTTCGGGGGTTTTGTTCCACCCTGCCCGGCGCCGCGGACAATTACGAGATTATCGTCGTCGACGACGGGAGTATCGACCGCACGGGCGAGCTGGCGGATCGGTTCGCCGCCGAGGACCCGCACGTCAGGGTTGTGCATCACGAGCGCAATCGCGGATACGGCGGCGCCGTGATCTCCGGCATCCGAGCCGCAAGGCAGCCTTATGTCCTGTTGTGCGACGGCGATGGCCAATTTGACCCGGCTGACGTTGGACTGCTTGCCGCACGTATCGGCGACTGCGATTGCGTGATCGGCCGTCGCGGGCGCCGCGCCGATCCGTTGATGCGGAGGGTCAACGGCGAGGCCTGGACGATCATGATGCGGCTGCTCTTCGGGCTCAAGGTTTCCGACATAGACTGTGGCTTCAAGCTCTTCCGACGCGAGATTCTCGACGGAATCGAGCTGCACGCAAAAGGAGCGATGATTTCGACCGAACTTATGGCCCGTCTGGCTGGACGCGGAGCAAGAATATGCGAGGTCGAGGTCAAGCACTTGCCGCGATTGGCGGGTGAGCAGTCGGGAAACAGCCTGAAGGTAATCGCGCGCGCTTTTCGCGAGCTGTTCGTCCTGTACCGGGACTTGAAATCGGCGCGAAGGGTCTAAAAGGAGACAACCCGCAGGCCGCGACACTTGACGTTTATGAGCGCAAACGGGGCGATGTACCAACGTTTTACGGTGATAAGTGTGGCCGACTTGGAGAAAAGTTCTTAATTTAAGCGTATTTTCGCGTTACTCAGACAATGGCATGATAATGGCTCGTATCGATGGGGAGGTCAGAGCGGTCGCCAAAGACGACCGTCTAGAAACCGAGAAGGAGAGGGATATGAAGCGTACCGTTTCACTGTTGACCGCGGCGTTGTTTGCCGGGGCTCTAGCCGCGCCGGCTTTCGCGCAGGCTCCGGCGGCCGAGTCGTCTCCTGCTGCTCCGGCAGCCAGCGAAGCCGCGCCAATGGCGAGTCCAGAGGCGTCGCCCAAGCCGATGCATCACCACCACCG
>JASHZA010000229.1 GCA_030042765.1 Candidatus Binataceae bacterium
GCTGAGCCGTATCCCGCGTCGTCTCTCCGAAGCGCTGCGCAAGCTCGAAGGCTACGAGTTCGAGGATGCGCAAGCCAAGGCCGACTTCGACGAATTGCTGGCCGAGTACGAAGATATCCGCGACCTCGAGAACTTTCGTGATCGCTTCGGACATATGTTCCACGGGCCGAAGAGCCTGAACTACGAGCAGTCGCTTGATCTCATGCGCGAAATGGAGCGGATGCGCCAGCTCGAGCAGGACCTGATGCAGGGCAACTTTGAGACCATCTCGATGGAAGATCTGAAGGACCTGCTGGGCCAGCAGGCGCATCAGGACTTCCAGAACCTGCGCCAGGTCGTGCTCCTGCTGCAAAACTCCGGGTATATGACGCAGAAGGGCGACCACATGCAGTTGTCGCCCAAGGGGGTGCGCCGGATCGGGCAACTGGCGCTTCGCGACATTTACCAAGGTCTGCTCAAGGACCGCGCGGGCAGTCACGTCACCGACCATCGCGGCATCACCGAGATGCGTCCTGACGAAGTCAAGCCCTACAGCTACGGCGATCCGCTCAACTTGAATCTCGTCGCTACGCTGAAGCACGCGCTCGCGCGCAAACCCGGAGTGCCGCTCGAGCTCGATCCCGGCGACTTCGTGATCTACGAAAACGACTTCGGAACCTCGTCTTCGACCGTGCTGTGCCTCGACATGTCGTGGTCGATGAGCTGGGAGGGCAGATTCGCGGCGGCGAAGAAGGTTGCGCTGGCGCTCGAGACGCTGATTCGTGCTAAGTTCCCGCGTGATTTTTTCTCGATCGTGGGCTTTTTCACCCGGGCGATCGAGCTCAAGCTCAAGGACCTGCCCGAAGCTTCCTGGAACATGGGCGACCCCTTCACCAATCTGCAGGATGGGCTCAGGCTCGCTTCCGATCTGCTCGGGCGCCATCCCTCGCGCAACCCGCACATCATCGTCATTACCGACGGGCAGCCGACAGCATACTTCCTGAACAAGCGGCTTTATTGCGAATGGCCGCTGTCGTTCGGCGGAATCAGCATGCGTGCGGCGCAGGAGACCCTGAAAGAGGTCGAGCGCGTCACGCGAAAGGGCATCACGATCAACACCTTCATGCTTGACGACTCGCCGAGCCTGCGCGCCTTCGTGGAGAAAATGACGCAGATAAATCGCGGCCGCGCGCTGTATACTCGTCCCGATCATCTGGGCGAGTACATGCTGGTCGATTATCTGTCGAAGAAGCGCAAGAAGGCCTGAAGCCGGCGACGGCTATTTCGGGGCCGCGTCAGGGTTGTCCGGCGCGACCGGTTCGTTCAGCGCGTCCTGCACCGACTCCGAATCTTCCGGTCGATTCCATTCCGCCAGATGCCACCCCTCTTTGAAGGCTGCCACACGCTGGGCTGACGAGCCGTGCTGGCCGGCCCCGCCACCGCCTCCAGCACCGTACTCATCGCCGGTCATCGTCCAGTACGGCGTCAGGTCGGTCGCTCGAATCTTGAGCTTCTGCAGCGTGTAACCGGCGAAACGATCGGCCTCCAGTTCCTTGATCTCGATGGGGACGCCCGCGCGCGATGAGTCGGAGTCGTGATGGTATTCGTGGCCCGTCTCGTGCGCGAAGATGGCCCACAACATCGGCGAGATCATTTCGGGATCGTTCACATCGAGCCGCATGGCCATCAGCATGCCCATCGCAGTTGCATTGTAGAAGATGCATCCGCCGGGAGCCGCGTGCGGTTGCTCGAGCGCAACGGTCTGGTAGACCGGGAAATCGGTGCCCCACAATTCATTGATCCGTGACACGATCGCCTGGATCGCGGGCGCGGCCGGCAGCGCCATCTCGCCGCACACCGACGTGGCCTTGCTGTCAGTCCCGCGAGCGGACCCGGGCGGCGGCGTGGCTGCAGCCGAATGCTCTTCCGAGCTGCTTTGATTGATTACTTCCCAGTCGTCCTGCGCGTATACTCCCGCGGCGCTAACTATTACCACTAGCGCCGCCAAGGAGGCGGCAAAGGCCAGCATTCCACCACGCATGCTTTTCCGCAGAGTCGCGCGCATCGAGTCAGACCACCGCATTTATAAATCGCACCGTATTGCCCTGCGAGTGTCAAGGCGGAATTCCGGCTAGCGCGGAGCCGCGTTGTTCAGCGCTATTTCAGTCTTACAGCATCACCATTCCAGTACCACGCAGCGTCAGCGCTGGGAGGAGGAAGTGGCGCGAACCGCTGCCATGTTAGTTGGCGCAGGTGGTGCGCTCCATACTCCGCCGATCTTGCGCAACACGATCTCGCCACTATCGTTGCCGGAGGCCGCAATCAACCGCCGGATCGGCTCGTCCACGGGCTCCTTGGAGAGACGGAACGTTCCCCAGTGAATCGGTATCAGGTAGCGGGCGCCTGTATCCTTGAACATAGCCCAAACCTGCTCGGGGTCCGCGTGGTTCCAAATCCACGGATCGTAAGCGCCGACCGAAAAGGCCGCGACCTCAGGGGGATCATTGTGCAGCGCCGCAAAAAGGCCGGTCCAGGCGCTGTCGCAGGCGAGCAGCATCCGCACACCGTTTCTTTCCAGCACGTAGCTGTTGTAACCATAATCGCGCCCGTAGGGCGGCCAGCGCTTGCCCCAATGGCGTGCGCCCATGGCGGTGACACTCAGCCCGTCTACTTCAGTTTTGTCACCCCATCCAAGTTCTCGCACATCTTTGAAGCCCAACGGACGGATCAGCGCACCGCAGCCAGTGCAGGCGATTACAACGGCAGTTTTGGGCAGCGCTTCTAGCGAGGGCGGGTCCAGATGGTCCATGTGCGCGTGCGTAATCAGGATTACGTCGATTGCAGGCAACTCATCGGGCTTGAGCGGGGCAGGGGTCAAGCGATGGGGCCCGATTGTGAAAAGCGAGCCGACGGAAAGCCCGACCCGCGGGAAGAGCGTCGGGTCGCTGATCACCTTGACCCCGAAGTAGTTCATCAACAGCGTCGCGTGACCCAGGTTCGCGATTGTCAGAGCGGTCGCCGGCCATTTCGCCGGTTGCAGCCTTGGCTGCCGACTCGGTAAGTCTTGATCCGGCATAGCGCCCCGTAGAAAGGCTGGCGCCAGAATTATCGTCACACCTAACACCAGAACAGGCATCGCGTACTTCCGTAACGCTGTTCTGCCAATTTGCCCCAATCGCATTATCCGTTTGCAGGCGGCGGGAAACACGGCAGCCTGCTTGCAACCACGTACTGGTAAACTCGGCCGTTCCACCTGAAGGTTCCCATTCCCGAGCCGAAGTCAACCGTCAGCGCAACCAGACGATCCTGCTCGACCTCATTCTGCGGGTCGTTCGCGGCGTAGGCGAGGTAGCTGCTACCTTTTTGAGGCATCTCACCGCTTAACGGCGGTGTGAAACTCATCTGCAGGAAATTGATTGCGGGGCGCCATCCGCCGGGACCCGTATCCTTGTCAGGCAACGCAGCCCACTGCGGTTCGTCGGGTGATCCGCCCAGGCGCAGTTCTCTGTATTCTGCGCTGCCCGAGGCGTTCTTGCGTATCTCGACCACGCCGGGAACTTCCAGGTCAAGCTCGTCACAACGTTCCTCGCGATCGACTTCGTCTTCTTCCGGATGATTGGGGTCTGTTGCATTAGGCGACGCGCTGCTCTGATGAGCCGACATCGTCGCGGCTTCCGCCAGATTGATCGCGCCGGAGCCGACCGCCTCGACAGCTTCTATGCCCAAAGGTGCAAGCTGAAGCGCTGCCGTCCAGCATCCGCAGGCTCCAATCGCAATGGCGGCGGCTCCCGCAACCAAGACAAACCGCGTTAGGGAGAACTTTGGTCTCAGATCCGTAATACCTGCGAAATCCCTCATCTCTTCCGGCCGATCACCATCGAAGACGTAAAGGGTGGCGTCGGCAACGGGTCATGCCTGACATCATCGAAGCCGGCCGCGCGAAGCCATTCGTTGACCTCACTAAAACTGTAGTCGCGACCGTGGGTGGTTAATAGTAGGTAGAGCGAAAAAATTGCTCCGGCGGAGGGCTCGGTCAACTCGGAATTCATGATGTGATCCTTGATCACCAGAAGGCCGCCCGAACCAAGCGTGCGAAAGCATTTGCCAATCAATGCCGTGTTGGCTGCTTCGTCCTCGCTGTGGATTATATTCGACATGAAGATCACGTCGACCGGTCCGGGCAGTTCCCCTTCCCGATAATCGACGGCGCGCAGGTCGATCCGTTCAAGCGCCCAGGGAGCGCGCTCTCCTATAATCCGGCGGGCAACCTCAAGTGTCGCTGGAAGATCGTAGATTGCGCCCCGCGCTTGGGGATTGACCTGCAAAAACTCCAGCAGATAAGTGCCGGGACCGCCGCCCAAATCGACAATCGAGCGCGCAAACCCAAGGTCGAGATGCTCCGCCGCGTAGATAGCATCACCGCGGGCACGCACTAAACTGTCCATTGCCCGGATAAAACGCGCGGTCTCCTTGGGATTTGACTGAAACAT
>JASHZA010000230.1 GCA_030042765.1 Candidatus Binataceae bacterium
GCGATCCGCGGGTAGGCGCGGCGATTTTCCTCGTGGGAACCGTGGCGGATACCCCATGGGAGATTGGTTATAACCTTGCTCACGCTGGCGTCGTGGAGCGGAAGCGCGGCGGCGTCCCAGGGATGGAGTTCGATGGGCTTGTGGCGCGGGCCGACATTGGTCTGAGCAGCGGCGAGTGCGCCATCGTCGCGATCGCTTCCGATTAACAACTTGTAGCGGCCGAGATGGGCGCGCTCGATTAGTACCGTGCCCGCGCCGCACAGAGGATCGAGCACGACGTCGTCGGCCGCCGGTTCCGAGAGCCATCCGAGTGCCGCCGCCACCGCGGGCCGCAGTGAACCCGGCAGATGGGCAACCTTGTACTCGCGATGGCGCATGCGTTCGTCGCTGAGCCGGAGCGCGATCAGGATTTCGCCGGAAAGCATGGTCGCCCAGATTTCGACGTCCGCGCCTTCGTCGACGAGGCGCCAGGCATGGTCGCCACGTTCGATCATACCGCGCTCGACCGCGCGCTGCAGGTCAACGCGCCGGAAGCCGTGCTCGCCCGCCATCCGGGCCACCACGCGAAAGTGCAGACGGCGTCCCGCCCGCCGCCCTGGAACCATCCGGACCAGGGCATCCAGCGCATCTTCGACGTACGGCCCCTCACGCGCAGCGGCGCGCGCGCGATCGAGGTCGAAGGCAGCGGCGCCCGCCGGCGAGCGGCGGTAGCCGACAAGCGCGAAGACATCCTCGGCAGTGCGAACGAGCCTCAGCGGATCGGGACGGGGCACAGTAAAAATGGAGATACCGGCGCGATCGGGGACGCTGCGGCGGCCGAGTTCACGCGCGGCCTGGCCGCGCGTGAACTCGGCCCCGGAAGGCCGGCCGGAGACGGCCTCGGTGGCCGTCGCCGCCCCACCATAGCGCGCCGCAATCTCCGACCACGCCACACCTTCGAAGCCGGGCTGAGTCTGTACCAGGTAAGTGTGAGGGCCAAAGACCAGCGCGGCCGGAACGGCACGAGCGGGCTGAACGGTCCGCGCCGTCGCGCCTGGGGAGGGGGACAACGGCCGGCGTGCTCTGCGTACGCGATCCATCGCGGATATCGCGATCATGCGCGGTGAGGCCAGGTCCAGCGATACCGCGGAGCGGCATCGCTGGACCTGGCCGATCAAGGTGCGGTTGCGCTAGCGCGCAGCACCTACTTCGTGCGCGACGCGTACTCCTTGGTCTCGGTGTTGATCGTGATTACGTCACCCTCGTTGACGAAGTGCGGAACCTGGATCACCAACCCGGTTTCAGTTTTCGCAGGTTTGAGGGTGTTCGTCACCGCGGCGGTCCTGATACCCGGTTCGGTCTCGACCACCTTGAGCGCGACGGTCTTAGGCAGTGTTACGTTTAGCGGAGTGCTCTCGAAGAACTCGACCTCGACCTGGAGGTTGGGAGTAAGGAAGCCCTCCACGTCCTCGACCAGCTCTTCCGGCAGCGTGATCTGATCGTAGGTCTCGGTGTTCATGAAATGGAAGTCGCTGCCTTCCTTGTAGAGAAATTCCATCCGAACCTGATCGAGGATTACGCGTTCGACCCGATCTTCTGAACGGAATCGGTTTTCGGTTTGCGTCCCGGTCTGAATATTCCGCAGCTTGGTCTGCACCATCCCGCGCCAGTTTCCCGGCGTGATATGACTGATCGTCATCACGCGCCAGAGTCCGCCGTTGTACTCCAGCACCATCCCGGGCCGAAGCTGTGTCGCCTGAATCAGCATCTGATGTTCACTCGCGATAGGTTAAATGGTTACAAGCCAAAGGTAACCATTGGCGAGGCTGTAAGCCATCCATCCTCGCGTCGAGACCGCCACCCAGCCTACCATAACGGACGCGACGAAGGCGGCACCGGGCGTGCACCGTAGTACGGATTGGTCGAGTACGGACTCATAGGCGACGTCCCGTAGTATGGATTCGCGGGCATCCCATAGGGATTCATCGGCATGCCGTACGGATTTGCCCCGGCGTAAGGATTCGCGCCGAACGGACTCGCGCCACCGGCCATTATCGGCTGTTCGGTGTAGGCGCCGCTGGAATCGAACGCGCGGATAGTCGCCGGGCCGAAGGATGGGTTGAATTGGACGCTGAAGCTGGTGTTCCGGAAACTGCCGGGCGTGAACGCCCCCAGTATTCCTCCCAGAAGGCCACCCACGTTGATGTTCTGCCTCAGCATCCCATTCTGGTAGAGTCCGGCCGACGAGAGGCTCGGGCCGGAAATCACTCCGGTCACGACGTATACGTTGCTGCCGAAAGGCCGCACTCCGGTGATCTGGATCACCGGTCCCTGCGGCGCCATTGGCACTCCCGGCGACAACGCCACACCAGTGCCGCTGGAAAGGTCAAGCGAGCTCTCGACGAACTGATCGCCAACCCCGTAAGCACGAATCGTCGCGGCAGCGCCGTTCATCGGAAACCGCTGATCGAAACTGGTGAAACTGCCACCGTCTTCGATCGGTATCTGTTTGATCAGGCGGCCGTCGACGTAAATTCCCGCGCGCGTAACGCCGCCGCCGCTGATCTGACCGACGACGTCATAGGTCGGCGGCATGGTTTGCAACTGGGTCAGACCCAGCACGTTTATCTGCACGTTACCCAGGTGTCCGCCGAGGGTATGCCGTTTCGAGGGTGACGGCGCAGGTACCCCGCGACTCGGAATCTCAGCCGTGTTGGCTCCTTCGCCGCCGCTTCCGCCCGGCGCGGCAGCGCCGTCGTCACCGGAATGGCGGAATACTTCGACTCCGGCTTCCTCGGAGGGTCCCGTGGAAGCCAGTGGACCGGGCGGGACCCTCGCGTCTGATGCCGAAGGCACTGCGCCTCCGGCGACACCTGCGGTCAGATCGAGTACCGGCGCTTCTGCGAAATGGCCGCCGGCGTCGGTCACGCGAATCACAGTGTCGGGAGATGGGTTCTCAAGGCCGATGTCAAAACTGACTCGCTGATCGCCCGGAACGTCATTGACGTTGAAGCTTCTCAGTTGCTGCCCGTTTTCGTACAGGCCGCTGCTCTTGAGCGCGTAGCCCTCGAAATAGCCCTTGAGACGAACGACCCCCGAGCCCTCCCTGGTTCTGGATTCGATGACGACCTTCGGGCCGGATTTGTCCGACGCTGGCGAGGACGCAGCAGAAGCTGCTGGTGGGAGGGCAGCCGCGGACGGTGGTACTGAAGCCGCGGACGCCGGCGATACTGCCGGAACCGGCCCGCCGCCGGTTACCGGTTTCCCTCCCGCGAGTTGGATTTCCCGGGCGATTTCGTCCAATTGCTGCTTGAGTCCGTTCCATTGCGCGGCGTCCAATGCTCCCGGATGGACGCTGATCGCGGCATCGGTGTTGGCTCGATCCGACTGCAAGGTGCCGATCGCGTCGCTCGCCGCTGCGCTGTCACCTTTGGCGAGAGCGCTGCTCAACGTCTGTGCGTCGCCGGCAAAAGTCGCTATTTGAGGCAGCAACGGATTTGTACTGCCTCCGTTGCTCTGTCTGTTGAGCGAATCGAGCATCGCGAATGCATGGTCACTCAATTGCGTCGCCAACGTCGCGGGGTCGCCGGCGTGAGCAAATCCGGCAATCAGAGAGATTCCGAGCGCAAGCGCGCAAAATAAGATATGGCGCCGCTCTACTGGAGCAACACAAAAATGCCGGCGCGATTGGCGATTGGGATACGAGGGCATCTGCTGGTTCTAGCTTGTCGGCTGCTTGTAGCGTTCCATCGCGCGCTTGATTCCGGAGTGGAGTTTCAGGAACAGTTCACCCTCGTTGTAAATCACGAACGCGAGGGTGATCGCGATCCCAACGATGAGTCCCAGTAGAAATCCACCCATGGGTTGCCGCCTCCTGCGGCTGTATTATATGTCAAGCCTTATCTCGCGGAGAACCGGATTCTTTCCCCTCGATAGTCTGAATTGGTGCACAAAATAGCCGCATTCGTCGATACCGGCCGATGGTGGTTGTGGCAATAATTACGAATCTGTTACATTAGATTTTCGGGATGAACGAAGAAGACCGGCTCATCTCGGCAAAATTGTGGATTTGTTGAACGAGGGTTCCCGGACCGCGCCCGAATCGAATCCGGCGGACAGCATCGGTCGTGAATACGCGACAATCAAGTCGGGTGCGGCGATCTGCCTTCTCGACAACCGCCTGATCGTCCGAGTGACAGGAGACGATCGAGTCTCGTTCCTCCACGGGATGTGCAGCGCCGATATCAAAGGACTTGGGCCGGGGACGGTGAGGCCCGCGTTATTCCTCACCGAACATGCGCACATAATCACCGATTTTTTCGCCTATGATTCGGGCGACGGCGCGATTCTGATCGAGATTGACCGCGCCGCATGGCCACGCACGCGTGCCCATCTCGAGAAGTTCCTGGTCGCCGACGACGTCGAGTTCGAGGAAGCCCACGGACTCGCCCTGCTCGACATCGAAGGACCCCGAAGCTTCGAGGTACTGAAGACGGTCTGCGGCGGTGTGGCGGAGATGCCCGCACTATTGCGCCATTTGGCCGTCGATGCATTCCGGATCGCGAACCTGCCACGCTACGGCGGCCCCGCCTCTACTGTTATCGCGCAACGGCCGCAGCTGACGGCCATGATGGAGGAATTGCGCGCGCATGGCGTCAGTGATGTAAGCGCGCAAACACTCGAAATCATCCGAATCGAACATGGAATCGCCCGGGTCGGCGTCGACACGACCGAAAAAACGATCGCGCTCGAGGCCCGCCTCGAACCCGCTATTTCCTTCAACAAGGGTTGCTATGTCGGTCAGGAAACGGTCGAGCGGGCTACCGCGCGCGGCAACCTGAAGAAGCGCATGTGGGGGCTGCGGATCAGCGGGAAACGTATTCCGCAGGTGGGCGCGGCAATTTTGCTCGACGGACGAGAGGTGGGCCATCTGAGCAGCGTCGCAGCTTCTCCCGCCCTCGGGACCGTCGGACTCGCCATCGTCCATCACAACGCCTGGTCCGACGGTGCCCGCGTGGTCGCTGTGGATGGCACCGGCGAGACTTCAGCGACAATAAGCGATCTGCCTTTGCGATGAATGTGTTACTGCTCTTCAAGTAATGCTTGATAAATGTTACGTAGGAAGGCCGATTTTACCTTGATTGCCAAGGGTTCAGGAGGACTCCGGGATGGCCAATGTACTGGGCAAGCGCTATATGTGTGAGAAGTGTGGCACCGAGGTGCTTTGCAATAAGGCGGGCACAGGCGCGCTCGAGTGCTGCGAGGGAGAGATGAAGGTCAAGGAAGCCAAGCCGCTTCCGTCGTCAGACTGA
>JASHZA010000231.1 GCA_030042765.1 Candidatus Binataceae bacterium
GCGCCTGTCCCAATGTCGCCTGCCTGCCAAGCAAGAACCTGATCTGGTCCGCCAGGGTAATCTCTCTAGCCCGGCGTGGGATGGAGTTCGGGCTCAAGATCGAATCACTAAGCGTCGACATGGCGGCTGTCCAAAAACGAAAACGCAGCGAACTGCACGAGATACACGCTAGTCATACCCAAGCCAGCGGCGCGGAACTGATTTACGGCATTGCCCGGTTCGTCGCTCCGCGCACCGTGGAAATTGAGCTCCGCGACGGCAACACAAGAAGAATCGAGGGAGACCGCGTGTTTCTTGACCTCGGTTCGCGCGCTGCGATCCCCGAAGTGCCTGGCCTGGCCGAGGCCACGCCAATGACCCATGTTGAGGCCCTGGAGCTCGATCGGATGCCCAGGCGTTTAATCGTGCTCGGGGGAGGGTACGTCGGCCTCGAACTTTCGCAGGCCTTTCGTCGATTCGGCTCGGATGTGACCCTGATCGAACATGGCGCGCAACTGGCGAACCGCGAAGATCCCGACGTCGCGGCAGCGCTCAAGGACTTGTTCATCGATGAAGGAATCGAGGTCGTGCTGAATGCCACGACTCGCCGCGTCGAAGGATATTCAGGCGATCGCGTTCGAGTGTACATCAATGACCCGCACGGCGATCGCGCAATCGAGGGCACGGATCTTCTGGTCGCGACCGGCCGCAAGGCAAACAGCGACGGAATCGGTCTTGAGGAAACCGGCGTTCAACTCGACGAGCGCGGTTACATAAAGACCAATGAGCGGCTGGAAACAACTGCGGAAAATATCTGGGCCATGGGCGATTGCGCGGGCAGTCCACAATTTACCCACGTCGGCCTCGATGATTACAGCATCGTGCACGCGAACCTGAATGGCGGCAATCGCACAAAGCGCAATCGCCTGATCCCCTTCTGCATGTTCACCGATCCCGAGCTGGCGCGGGTCGGTAAGAACGAAGTCGAGGCGCGTCGCGACGGCATCGGCTATCGCATGGCGAAGCTACCGATGGCCGAGGTACTACGCACCAAAACGATCTCCGAGCCGCGCGGTTTCATGAAGGTATTGGTCGCCAAAGACAGCGACGAGGTTGTCGGCTTCACTGCGTTCGGATTCGAGGCCAGCGAGTTGATGGTCGCGATGCAGACCGCGATGCTGGGTCGCCTCCCCTACACGGTTTTGCGCGACGCAATCCTGACGCATCCGACAATGTCCGAAGGGTTGAACGAGCTATTGGCTAAGGTTCCGGCGCGATGAAACCGCCCGGGACAGCGCTTTTCAGAAGCCATTGCGCTGTTGCATCCGATCGCTTCCACTAGCCGGCAGCGATCGCCGTCGTCGACCGAGAGGGCGTAAACAATATACGAAGAGGTTACTTGGGGGTGGCGGCAGGAAGGCCCGAATCAAATGCGCCATCACGACCGCTTCGACAGCCATAAGGAGCTCGGTTGCGATTCCGGTCGAAAGGCACGAGCCACTTTCTTGTATGTAGGTCGCATCCGGGGAGCGAACAGTTTCCGTTGACCTACTCTGAGATCCCCCGGGGCCGGTCAGAAGTCCTAATCACTTCGACATCGAAGATGCGAGCTGGTCAAGGCCAGACAGCAGCAGGTCTGGCTCAATGCCCCAGGGATCGAAGACCGTCCTAGGATCGCGCCTGATCCATGCAGTACGCAATCCGGCGATCTTCGCGCCTATGATGTCGAATGGATTACTCGACACCAGCCATAAATTGTTGACCGACTGACCGAAACGCCGGGCCGCATGGGTATAGATAGCGGGGTCGGGTTTAAAGGTCTTAATCTCATCAGCGCTGACGATGTCATCAAACAGGGGTAGGAGGTTCGCATGGTCGAGTACGGCTCTTACTACATCGGCTTCGCCATTCGAGAACGCGGCCAGCCGGTAGCCGTCCCGTTTTAGTGAGGTCAGGCCAGGTGCCACGTCAGGAAAGGGCGGCAATTGCTTGTACTGCTGCATGAGATGAATGCGCGATTCTCCGCTAAGGACTACGCCCTTTACTTTCTCCGCATAAAGCAACGCTTGTTCCGTGCAGATTGAGAAAGGCTGATACGCGCGCATCAGCCCTCGCCGGAATGAATACTCAAGCTGCTTGGTACGCCAGAGCTCCGCGAAAGGCTCGGCCACCTTGCCCACCAACGATTTCAGCTGTTCCGCTATCGCGAGCGGGTTAACCAGGGTCCCGTAAACATCGAATGCGATCGTGGTCCGCATATACGTTCCTGACGCGTCAGGGCTCATGTCGCAAGGACTATAAAATCATCGAGCCCCCGCATCGTTGCGTCATTGTTTCTCCCTCGATTCTGTCGCTCCAGACAATTTCAATCCAAAGGCAATCAGTTGTTGCTCTCTCCGCTAATGGCTTCATGTATGATATCGACTACCAGGTCCGGGGCCGTGACGATCGGTGCGTGGTCAACAAGATGCGAGCGTACTTGGGCGTGCATCCGCTCGGCCATAAAGCGCTGCGTGTCGCGGACGATCATGCGGTCGTCCTCCGCCATAAGGAACCAGGTAGGGCAATCTTTCCAGAGTGGACGATTCACAGGCACCGTGATGCACGCGGGCGAAATCGGCCGCTGAACCGCGGAGAGCAGCGTCAATTCATCAGCGGACGCATTCTGCGCGAACGCCGCGGCGAAGGCCTCGTCAGGCAAATAGATGAGCCCGCGATTGTCAGGTGCCAGCTTTGGAGCCAGAGGATGCGGCTCGGTACGATAGAAGACATCAGCGACAGTCTCACCTTCCTCAGGAGCGAGTGCCGCAACGTAAACAAGGGCCTTCACTTTCTCATTCCGTATAGCCGCGATTACAGCCCCAGAGTAGGCGTGACCCGTAAGAACGACCGGGCCCGAAGCCCGCTCAAGCGTGCCCTCGACAGCCGCCACGTCCTCAGCAAACGACGTCAGGGGCAAAGGAGCCGCGAGCACCCTGACCCCTTCGGCAGACAGCAGACGGATTACTTTGGCCCAGCTCGATCCGTCAGCCCAAGCTCCGTGCACTAGCACAACATTCACATTCTTACGCGACATTGGCTTTCTCCCCGTGCTGCGCGATCAATTGATCGGCCACATCGTCCAAGTCCGCCCCGACGATTTGCGGCTGCGGGCCGACTCCCAGGACCTCATTCCCGGGCCGCCTGATCAGGGCGGCCTCCCAGCCGGCTGCGAGGGCGCCGAGAGTGTCCCATGTGTGGCAAGCGATAAGACAGAGCTGAGACGGTTCAACACCGAGCTCCCTCTCAACATGGGCGTAGGCTCGCCGCGAGGGCTTGTGATGCCTAACCGCGTCTGCGCTAAAGCGACGCTCGAAGAGATCGACAATCCCACCGTGTTCGAGCTGGCGCGTCTGAACTTCCAGCAAATTGTCCGTCAATGTGAATAGTCGGAATCCTGCCTCGCGGAGTTTCTGAAGAGCTGCCGGCACCTCGGCGTGGGGAGGCATCATCGAGAATTTTTCAACCAGTTCCTTCCGATCTTCGTCCTCGATCGTTATGCCGCGGGTGTCCGCCAGCATCTTCATCACAGCCGAGCCAATATCCGTGAATGGCACGTAGTATCCGGCTACCGTTAGAGCTGAGGAATACATGATGAAGTTAGCGAACCAAAAGCGCATGGCGCCTATATCGCCGAAGATACGCCCGAACGTCGGCTCCATGCCTGTGAGATCGAGTAGGGTCTCATTGACGTCGAAGACAATCAGAGGATGAGCGATCATCTGCTTACACTCCGATTTCATTCGCTATCTGAAGAATACTGCCGCTCCGTCGCCGACAGTGGCTCGGCGGCTGCATGAACCAGCCGGAGATATCGAGTAAGGAGTTAACTCGAGTTCTCGTCACCACCGTCACCACTAGGTCCGAGAGGTTGCGAGAGGCTCCGCGTCGTTTGCCTCCACATTCCATGCACCGAGGCTGATTAGGACCCCATCCTACCAACGCCAAAGTCCCGGATCGCCGCAGCGATCTCGGCGGCATGCGTCTCCAGCGCGAAATGTCCGGTGTCGAAGAAGCGGACCACTGCATCGGGAATGTCCCGTTTGAAGGCTTCCGCGCCGGCCGCCAGAAAGAACGGGTCATTCTTTCCCCATACGGCCAGAAATGGCGGCTTATACTCTCGGAAGTACTTGTGGAAGCTTGGGTAAACGGCAACGTTGCTCTTGTAGTCGCCGAATAGATCGAGCTGGATCTCATCGGCACCCGGCCGGGTGAGGTAGAAGTTATCGAGAGAGTAGCCATCGGGCGACACCCCCGTCGCGTCGGAGACACCGTGTGTGTATTGCCAGACGGTCGTCTCCGGCTTGAGAAAGGCGCGGAGTGCGTCGCGGTTCGCCTGCGACGGGTTTTCCCAGTATGACCGGATCGGGTTCCAGCCGTCACTCAGTCCCTCCTCGTAGGCGTTGCCATTTTGCGAGACAATCGCGGTTATGCGGCCCGAGTGCTTCACAGCGATCCTCAAACCAATGGGGGCGCCGTAATCAAAGATGTAGATCGCGAACCTTTTCAGCCCGATGACGTCGATGAAACGGTCGATCTTCTCGGCAAGGTTTTCGAACGTGTATTTGAACGCGGAACAGGGAGGCATGTCCGACTGACCAAAGCCTGGCAAGTCGGGCGCTACAAGATGAAAGCTGTCCGCGAGCAGCGGGATCAAATCGCGGAACATGTGCCCGGCCGTCGGAAACCCGTGCAGCAGGAGCAATGTCGGAGCGTCTGCGCGACCAGCTTCGCGATACGATATCCTTAGGCCGCCAATATCGGCGGCCCGGTAGTGAATGGTGTGCATAAGAATCCTCTCCTCAAAGTTTGCGCTGTAAAACTGACTGATGCCTTATAAATGGTTGCCGCTGACCGGCAACCCGTCAGGCGCCAACAGACTGGGTACGGACGAAGCTGAAACTAGTCAAACGACGAGAACAATGGTGCAGCAGGTTGCATGCCAGACGACGGGTGTGGCGGAGGTCGTGCAGGACGAGGATTTATCGGAGGCCGCAACAAGGACCTGCTTACGAAAGATCGTGAAATCACGACTCCCCGTCGCCCTCTTTATGAGGACAACTCGGTTCCCTTTTTTTGACTCCGACAGTCGATCAGAACATCACTTTCTCGAAGGCCGCCGTCGAACTTATCGATGATCACGGCCAGGATCGCGCGGTCCATCTTGTCGAAGCCGGAGCTCGCTCGCTACTTAATGTGCCCTCGCAGGTATTAGATTCAAACCTCCGTCATCTGAAGAATATCCCGACCGGCAATCCCCGATGGGAAAGGATGACCAACGGCGATACCCCGAACCTTCGGCTCGATCGCTTCGATCGTACAAAAGAAGCTCTTCACCGCGTAAGCGACCTGGGCAATTGCGCTCGATTGACCTGGGCTTCATCGTCGACGTACCGCCGGCCTTAGCCAGA
>JASHZA010000232.1 GCA_030042765.1 Candidatus Binataceae bacterium
TGCCATTCGCTGTCGCTTGTTGACGCTCGGTTCCCCAATTGCCCAAATCTGACAGAAGAGTGAATTTTGGAGGTCCACTACCTTCTTCGGTGAGCTGATTAATGACCCCGCCGATCGCGGAAGAACCATAGAGTGAACCACCGGCGCCGCGAATAACTTCAATACGGCTTGTGTTGTCCGTCAACAGATTGGAAAAATCAAAATTGCCGGCGCCGCCAGTGTTGACCTCGACGCCGTCGAGCAGCGTAAGGACCTGCTCCGACGTGGACCCACGGATAAACACATCGGTAATCGTGCCGGGACCGCCACTTTGATTGACCACCACGCCAGGCACCTCACGAAGCGCATCACTGGTCTGGAAAAGCTTTTGATCCTCGATTTGGTGGTTGTTTATGACCGTGACGGTATCTCCAACCTGGGAGACCGGCTGCGTAAGTCGGGTGGCCGTCACAACGACATCGGGAAGTTTGGTCGGGGCACCTTGGCCAGTGACGCTTGCGGCTGGCGAGGTAACCGAGGCGCTAGTATATGGCGCACTGTTCGCCTTCGAACTGCCTCCGGACGAGGTGGTCACCGCCGGAGACGCTGCTGGGCTCGGCGAGGGACTAGAATCCGCCAGCACGAGAGAAGGCCGGATAATTAGCAGGAATGCTCCGATTATCGGAAGCCAACCGAGGCGCTTCGACCCCATAGATAACGCTCCACCCTCGTAGAGGTTGCCTTCTGCGGAATTGCGAAGCGGCTGCGCCGGCGTCAGGAAACCTGAGCATCCAGAGCTGAGGCCAACTCGACCCTCCCCGCGGAAGGCAAGCAGTTTTTGACCCACTCGGTCGGTCTTCTGGCTTGGGGGTCATCCGTGGACCCGCCTTCCCGCTTTCGCAGTGGCCCTTGGGTCCTTGTCACCCGTTACAGTTGCGGGGCAGCGCCGGATTTACACCGGCTTCCCGTACACCGAGTGTCGCGCAAGGTAAACGAGACTGGGATTCCTGTCAAGCGTGTCAAGGAATGGCGCCCTCTATACTCAACTCAAGTGTAGAAAGAAGTGAAGTCGATCGATAAGCCCCATGAAGCTGCGGCTTGCGGGTGTGCGATGAGTACTTGTGCTCACTCTCGGCTTCAAGAAGTACCGCTGCTTGACAGTGATTTTCTCTTCTGGAAAGGTTGCAACCGTCTGTTGGTAGGTGAGGGAAGCCGGTGCGATGCCGGCGCGGCCCCCGCCACTGTGACCGGAACGAAAGCGGCAACAAGCCACTGCTCCGCGCGGCGGGGTGGGAAGGCGTCGCGAGTAGGAAGTCCGCGAAAATGCGGCAATGCCGGAAGTCAGGAGACCTACCTCCAACAAACGACAGCGGACCTCCGGGGTGCGAGGAACGGTGACGATCTGAACCCGATCGGAGCTTGAGCGCTGGTTGCAGCGAAGTCCAATCCGGTTTCCAGAAACCTAATCCCCGACATCTCCGGACGGTTCCGACTGTGGCCGTCATGACCATGAACGGTGATCGTGCCGCCTTGAATTAATGCACGAGCGCGAAGCTCAACTGGTTCTGAGGGAACTGCCATGGGCGAGGAGACATTGCGACATTTTTCGGGAAGCGAGACCGTCGAGCACCTCGATGGGACTTTCACGGAGTACAGCTATTTCGAACCGACGCCCGCCGCGATGGATCGGCTGACAAAACTCCTGTTCGAGGAACATTGGAGTGACGTGGTCGTCGGTCCGAGCATTCAGGGTTCCGTGTTTGAAGTGCGCTTCAGCGAGGCGCCGAAGCTGACCATGCTCGACGGGTACCTGACCGTGAATCTCGGGCCTTGGCACTTTCACCTGTGCATAGCGCCGCACAAAGGCAACCGCTCGAAGGAATTGGCGCACAAGCGTCAGGTGGCGCGAGTTGCGCTTTTTGAAACTCGCGGCGAGCGTTGTGGCGGCGGCCGAAGCTGGGGCGTGAGGATGTGGAATGGTTTCGACGAGCAGATGACAACAATCTACCTGCCCAACCCTCGTTTGTCCGAAGAGTTCAAGATCCTCAAGGTTCCCAATTGGGAACGAATGCGCCTTTGGTATCGGCTGCGGCAGGAATTTCTGGGCGAAGAACCCCCTCAGGACATCGCGGCGGCGCAGGCAACCAGCGGGTCCGAGTCGAGTCTTTCCTCGGCGGAAGATCACTGAGCCGCTACGGTGCGAAATTGTTCACTTACCGGTTAAGACAACGGGCACCCGAGTTGATTACCCTCGTCTGCCTGCTGGTCGCAATCGCAGCGATCGAATTGCGGCGCGCGGCAATCCATCTCTCCCCCGCGCCCAAAGCTTCGACATTAAGTCCTCGCGCTTCCTATCCCCGCGTGATGTACGACTCGACCGGCGGCAGATTGGTGATCGACAAGAAGCCGGCCCGCATCGCGTCGCAGACTTTGGGCAGCGATGAGTTACTGTTCGGTGTGTGCGCGGGAAACCAAGTGGTCGCGGCAAGCTCAGCTGCCTTGGACACTCGATACAGCAACGTCGCGGCGGCGGTCGCCTCGCGGCGGCTGCCGATTACCAAGAATTCGGAGCAGGTGGTTAGTCTGCGGCCGGACCTGGTGTTTGTCGCGAGCTACAGCGCGGCGGAACAGGTTGAGCTGCTGCGGTCGACCGGTGTGCCGGTCTTCATGATCGGTAACTTCGACCGGATCGACGGAATAATCGGCAACGTGCGTGCGGTCGGCTACGCGGTCGGAGAAGATCGCTGCGCGGCCGATCTGATTGCGGAGATGAAACGCCGCATCGACGCGGTAAAGTGCGTGGTCTCGATGCAGCATTACGCGCCGCGCTTGATGATGTATGGGACCGCCGGATACACCGACGGCGCGAACACCTTGATAGACGAGGTATTTCACGTGGCCGGCGCGCGGAATGTAGCAACGGAGCACGGGGTCGTCGGCAGCACCCGGATCAGCGCGGAAGCGATCGCGTTATGGCAGCCGGACTATTTGGTGATCGGCGCCGCGCGCGAAGACTTCGACCGCGTGCGGCGTGCCATGTTGTCCGATCCGGCGATCGCCAATAGTCCGGCGGGTCGTGCGAGAAGGATCATCCTAATCGAGGATCGCTATATCCTGTGCGTCTCCCAGTATATAGTCAACGCGATTGAAGCGCTGGCCGGCGGCCTTTATGGCAACGTCCCTGCCAAATCCCACGACACCGCTACGCGCGGTGCTTGATCGTGAGTCGCGAGCGGCAAACGGTGCATAAGGAGGATCACGTTATCAGGTTGGTGTCAGCGAAACGTGACGCGCCGAAAAAAGACGCCCCCGAGCCTTCCCGCTCGAGCGGCAGAACTGGCTTCGCACTCTATCTGTTGTCGACCGGACTACTGCTGATTGTCGTGATGATTCTTGGCGTCGCAATCGGCAGTGTGGAGATTCCACTTGGTTCGGTGCTTCGGGCGCTGGGCCGAAGAGTTATCGGAACGGCCCGTACGGCGCCGGACCCGGTCTTCACAATCGTATGGTTGTTGCGGATGCCGCGCGCTGTGATGGCCGCGTTGGTGGGAGCCTCGCTTGGGGTAGCCGGCGCGCAGATGCAGGGAT
>JASHZA010000233.1 GCA_030042765.1 Candidatus Binataceae bacterium
GCGCGTCGGGATCGGTGCGGACCAGGCAGAACATCATATCCGCATAATGCGCTCCCGAGGTCCAAACCTTCTGCCCGTTGACCACGAACTCGTCCCCGACGATTTCCGCGCGCGTGCGCAGCGAGGCAAGGTCGGAACCTGCGCCAGGCTCGGAATAGCCCTGACACCAGATTTCCTCGGCGCGAAGAATTTTGGGCAGATAGCGAGCCTTCTGCTCCTCGTTGCCCCAGGTGATGAGTGTCGCCCCGACCATCCCGATACCCATCGCACCGACGAGGCCGGGCGCCCGCGCTCGCACCATCTCTTCGTTGACGATCGACTGGCGCACAGGATCCATCGCCTGCCCGCCGTATTCGCGTGGCCACGAGAGCGCAAGGTATCCGGCGTCGTGCACCCGCCGCTGCCACTCCTTCATCTTCTCGAGTGTGCTCTTGTCGCGGTCGAGATTGTTGTCCAGACCCTTGAGGCCGCTCTTCGGAACGTTCTCGTTGAGCCAGCCGCGAACCTCGCGGCGGAACTCTTCTTCTTCGCGCGTGAAATTCAGATCCATCTGCTTCCATCCTGGCGCGCGGACGCCTGACCTCGCTCCAGCATAGTCAAATCCCAAGTGCCCTCAAAAAGCGCATGTGCCTCGCACCATCCTCTAGGCCTTCGCGGCCCAGCCGGTTTCGTACGGCGCGGCCAACCGGATGATCGCCCGGAGATGCTGGTACTTCCATTCGCCGTTCACCTTGACGTAGTCATCCTCGTAGCGGCATGCGATCCAGCGCGCCCCGTCGTCCTTGCGAAAGGTGAACGGCCCCAACAGATACCACACGCCCCTCGCACGATCGCCATCAACCTCGATGCGGGGGTTGAAGACGTTGTGCTGCGAGAAGCTGATGAGTTTCTGAAAGCCCTCGAACAGCTTGCGAATCGCCTCATGCCCCTGGGCCTTGCCGAAATCGCCACCCTCCCAGATGCCGTCGGCGGCGAAGATTTTCGTGATACGGTCCGGGTTGTGATTGTCGTCGCAGATATCGCAGTAGAGCGCCTTGAGCTGTTTAATCGCCTCGATATCTTCGAGTCGAGCGATTCGCTTCTCGAGTTCGGTGCTGGCCACGGCTCAATTCCTCCTCACGCTGGATTGTTGTCGAACCTTAAGCCGCGCGTGTAATCCGCGTCAACGAGCGTGCGATTGCCGGCCGCTCGCACGCCTGTTACATTCCGCGCCGAGAGTGTTGTCCGCAAGTTCACCGGAATGCCCCCCGACGAAGTCAAACCTGTTTCCACTGAGGCCGCGAAGCCCGAGGCGCAGCCGGCTCCAGCGCCTGCCGCTGCCGCGCCCCAACCTCTCGACGAATTCGACCCGATGGGCTGGGAGATTCCGCTGATCTGCAAAGACTGCGGCAAGAATTTCAAAGTCCCTTACCGGCATTTCCAGGCCGGGGTCGTATTCCATTGCCCGCATTGCCACGGGTCGTTTGTGCCGAAGGTGACGATGCACCGAACCGTGCACGAGGTCTTCGAGAATTTCTATGCGAAGCGCCGGCGCGACCGCGAAGAATTCGCCCGCACCGGCGGTGACGAAGCCGCTTTCCGGCGCAAGCAGCAGCGCGATCTCGAAGAGTTCCACAAGTTGCTCGATGAGCTCGCGCGTGCGATGCGCCCGGCGGGCAAGATGGTCAAGCCCAGGGGAATTGCCGCGATGTTCACCTGATTCCGCTCCGCAACTCGGTCTGCAGCGTAATCAAAGTCACTCCGCGCCGCAGGCGTAGCCACGATCAGCAAGGCCCCGGCGAATCTCCGCGACGTGTTCGGCGCTGCGCGTCTCCAACTCCAGCATCACCCGGGCATTGCCGATCGGAATATCTCGCCGCGTGCGATCGTGGCTGATGGCGCGGACGTTCGCGCCCGTCGCGCCGATAAGCGCGAGCAGCTTTTGAAGTTCCCCGGGGCGGTCGCGCAAATCGATCGTGAGCCGCATAAGCCGGCCCGCTTTGGCCAGACCGTGACCGATAATCCGGTCCAGCAGGTTGATATCTATATTGCCGCCGCTCACCACGATCACAACCCGCCGCCCACGCAAATCCGCCTTGATTTTGAACGCGCCCGCCAGCGCAGCCGCGCCCGCGCCCTCAGCCAGCAGCTTCATTCGCTCGAGCATCAGCAACACCGCTTCGCCGATTTCGAAGTCGTCGACGGTAACGACGCGCCGCACGCGCTCGCGGATAAGCTCGAACGGCAGCCTGCCAATCGTGCCGGTGGCGAGGCCGTCAGCGATGGTATCGACGGGACGGCTTACAGAGACCGGAGCACCCGCCGCGAGGCTCGCGCTGAGCTGCGGAGAACCGGCGGCCTCAACTCCGATTATCTCGGCGCCGGGCACGCGCGCCGCGATCGCAACGGCGATTCCCGCGAGCAGTCCGCCGCCGCCTACGGGCACCAGAACGACGTCAGGCCTGACTTCGTCGGCGATTTCGAGCCCGATGGTTCCCTGTCCCGCGATCACCAGCGGATCATCGTAGGCGTCGACGAAGATAGCGCCGGTGCTTTCGCAAATCCGGTCAGCCGCGCTCCGTGCCTCTTGATAATCGGCGCCCTCGAGCACAACTTCCTGGCCATAACCGACGGTGGCGTCAACCTTCGCGATCGCCGCCGTTCGCGGCATCGCGATCGTCGCTTTGACTCCCGCACGCGTTGCCGCAAACGCCAGCGCCTGTCCGTGATTTCCGGCGGAAGCAGCGATAACGCCGCGCCTTGCTTCTTCCGGCGTCAGCGCGGCGACCCGGTTGTACGCACCGCGAATCTTGAACGATCCGGTTTTTTGTAGATTCTCGGGCTTGAGAAAAGCCTCCGCCCCGATCATCCGCTCCAGCGTCGCGCTACGCAGCATCGGCGTCGCTTTGATGATCCCGTGAAGCCGCCGCCGGGCGTATTCGATCTCCTCAATGCCAGGTCCCACTGCGACGACCGATACGAGTCTGCTGCGGGGCGCGCCGCGCCACGTAAGGATGGCCGAGAATGCGGGTACCGGCCTGAACGTCAGTCATGGCTATGCCTGGCCTCGAACTGCCGCTCGGTGACCGCGCCAAAATCCTCCCCTTCGAAATCAACCTGCCGGCACTTGCCGCTCTGATAGTCGAGATCCAGCAGGACATAGCGAATCGGCCGCCGTTTCATGGCCGCGACCAGCCCGGCGATACTGGCGCGATCATCCAGCGCAACTGCCGCGATTTCGGCGACCTCGAGTCGGCTCTGTTGGGCGAACCGGCGCGCATTTTCTTCGGTCGAGAATGCGAGCGCTCCCGCCCATGATTGATCCTTTTCCTGAAAGGCGATAATCGCCCCGGCGCTGTCGAGCAGAAAATGCAGTTCGCGGCACTCGAGCGTGCTCACGCCGGTTCGACCTTGAGCCGTCCTGCCCGAATCCCCGCGGCGCGCTCCCGCACCAGAGCGGGGTAGGTGTAATATTGCTCACCGCTCAACCGCAGAAACGATTCGACGTCTACGCCCTCGAATTCCAGTTCACGCAATCGCTCTTCGGCCTCCGCGCGGCTCCGAGCTTCTAGTATGACCTGCCATATGCGCCGGCCCTGCTCGGACTGGAAGTCCTCGCACGGCGGTATGGCCAACGGCTCAATCCGGCCCGCATGGTAGTTGTCAAGAATGTAGCGCAGCGCCTTTAGTTCATGGCGCAGGATATCGATTTGCTTGAGCGACCGGTGGTCCATCGACTCAAGCTTATCGCCGGTCTTCGCCCGGATTCAACGGTAATCCCGCTTAGGCCACAGAACGGGCCGGCGCTCAAAAAGTCGGGCTATTTGTTGTCGCGGCTCAGGCGATGGACGGTGCTTAGATGACGCAGGGCGTCGCGTTTGCGGCCGAGCTGTTCATACAACTCGGCAAGGTTTCGATGTGCGTCAAGCGCCAGCGGATCGCATTCCGCAGCGCGCAGGAAACTCTGAATCGCATTCTCCTGCT
>JASHZA010000234.1 GCA_030042765.1 Candidatus Binataceae bacterium
GGTGCCGGCTCCGGGCCCCTCGACAGTCCTGGTTATCCATCGGCGAAGTTCAGGATCGAGTCGAAGTTCGATCACAAAGCTGCGCCGCTCGTCGAACGGCTGACCCCAGACACGCGCGCGAAAGCCCCACTCGGCTGCGTCATCGCAATCGATCTTTGAGAAGCTGCTGCGATGCAGATAGGGCAGATGCTCCCAGTCGATAGCGTTTTCGTAAAGCCGCTCTAAACTCACTGGCAACTCGCGCCGGTAAGTTGCAACATGAGGCAGCTTGTGCGGGACGCTATCGGCCTGGATCGCCATTTTCCAATCGCGATACGAACTCACGCCCGCAGTAGTCCGCCGGCGCTTCGCACCTGCATTCCGACTGTAGCTGGTGATCAAACAAAAAGGACGGCGGTTCTTCCGCCGTCCTTTTTGTGCCCGAAAGCAATTACTTGCTCGCCGCCGCCTGCGCGCTCGCCATGAGTTCCCTGGGATACTCGAAGGCGGGGTCGTTCTTGAGTATCGGCAGCACCTTTTCCGCGAAAAGCTTGAAGCTCTTATCGAGTTTTGGATAGGGCAGACCGCCGAAGGCGAACGTTCCGATAACGTGCTCGAGAGGCACCGTCTGATGGATGTAGCGCAGTTTTTCCAGCACCTGGGCCGGAGTCCCCGCCGCATGGAGGCTGCGGAAGAACTCGATCGCCTTGGCCTTGGCCTCGTTGTCAGCCTGCAATTTGCTGTAAGTCTTCTCGAGTTTGGCGTAGAACTCGTAGCCCTTTACGCCCCTCAGATGGCCGTCGGAGAAGTGGTAATGCTCGTCGATCGAATCCCACATCGCTTCGAGATGCCTGGCTCCGAGATCTGCGGCTTCCCGCGAATCCTCCGACACCAGGACGTTGAGCAGTCCGATCGGCGGGCGTGGCGTAATGTTATTTGCGATTGCGGTGTCCCGGTAACGGGTGTAGTCGGCGGCTGTGTCCTCCCAGCTCCGCTGCGCGATGATCAAGACGCCGAAGCCGAGCTTGGCCATGATTTCGGCCGATTCGGGGCTGACGCTCGACGCATAGAAGCGCTGTTCCGGATGCGAAATGGGCCGTGGCCGGATCTGGATTTCCGGAATTTGATAGTACTTGCCGTCGAACGACACGCTGTGCTGGGTCAGCCCCTTGCGGATGATGATCGCGGCCTCGACGAAGCGTTCGCGTGCCTCCTCCTGGTTGATGCGGAACCCATTGTACTCGACGGTCGCGGCGCCGCGTCCGAAACCGAAAATCGTACGTCCCCCTGAAAGCAGATCGAGCAACGCTATTTTCTCGGCGATGGCAACAGGGTCGTGCCACGGCAATACGATTACCGCGGTGCCGAGCTGGACCCGTTTCGTCCGTCCCGCCACGTAGGAAAGAAGTTGCGTCGGGTCCGGCGACATCACGTAGCCGGTGAAGTGATGGTCGAGCGCCCAGACCGAATCGAAACCCAGGTCTTCCGAGATCTCCATGAGATTCAGTTCGTCCTGGTAGGTTTCGCGATCCGGCTTGCCGCCGAAACTGGTCAATTGGAGCGTCATCCCTACTTTCATTTGCGTCTCCTTTGGCAGTCCCGCATCCCTCGAATTTCCCTCACTTTAGATGCTAGCCGATCGAAAAAGCAAAGTGCCGTGGCACGGACTAAGCTCTATCATGATCGGCCAGAAAGCGCTCGATCGCCTCGCGCGACTGCCCCGACTGTTCGAGCCAGAAGCAATGCCCCGCGGGTTCGAGCAGCACCAGCCGCGCGCCCGGGATCCTCTCCGCCAGCAGGCGCGAGTTTTCCCACGAAATAAGCGCATCGTTCTTGCCCGTGATAACCAGCGTGGGGCATGCAATCTGCCCGAGCCGATCGTAAACGTCGTGGCGCATCGCAGCCTTGAGACGGCTCTCGAGTGCGGCCGGGTCGAGCGGGCGCTGCCGGCGCGCCTCGATCATCGCCGGTACGATCTCCGGATGGCGCTCGATGTATTCCTTTGTGAAGGCGGCCTCGGCCAACGCGCGGCCACGCTCCTCACTCGACATCGGCCGTGACGAGTACGCGGCGTTGAAGGCCTCTCCGCCGATACGAATCGCCTTGGGCCCGCCCGCAGTGGTGCATCCGAGCACCAACGCCCGAACCCTTTTGGGATGACGAAGGGCAAACTCCGCCGCAATCATGCCACCCATCGACACTCCCACGATATGCGCCACGTCGAAACCGACGTGATCCATCAGGGCAGCCGTATCGTCAGCGAGTTGCGCGATGCCGTAGTCGCCGTGCGGCTTTTCGCTCAGGCCTGAATCGCGCTGGTCAAACGTCAATACGCGATAGTTGCGCCCGAAGGCTGGAGCCAGATCGTTGAACATGCTCTGGTCGCCCTGCGCGCCATGGATCATCACCAGGGGCGCGCCGGTTCCGCGCAACTCGTAAGCCAACTCGACTCCATTTATTTGCGTCCGTTCCATCGCGTTCACCTGTTTTCAGCCTGCGGACAGCTCCGGCTGTGACGGGAATTATTTTTCCTCGTACCACTTGATCGCTCCGCGCAGTCCCCGTTCCTTCTGAACCTGCCTGATCTCTTCATTGCCGGGACCGAAATGGAAAATCGCGTCGAACTCGGCGCCTGCTTGAACGGAAACGCGGAAGCCGCGTAGATCCATCGCGCGGTTAATCGCGAGTTTCTCCAGGCGAAGCTTCTGCGGCGGGACCTTCGCGACCTGCCGCGCGTAATCGTAGGTTTCCTTTTCCAGCGCCTCGGCCGGAAACGCCCGTGTCGCAAAACCCATCGCCTCAGCCTCCTTGCCGCTGATCCGGCTGCCGGGGAGAAAGGCTAGGTACTTGGTGCGATGTGGACCGACCATCCAGTTCCAGAAGGCACTGACGTAGCCGGCGCCGGCCGGGATGGACGGAAAGCCGATGCGGGCGTCGTCGGCGACAAAGATTATATCGCTGCTGATGCAGAGTTGGGTCGCGCCCGCCAGGCAATACCCGTGCACCATCGAGATGACCGGCTTGGGCAAATCCCGCAACCGAAGCCAGTGTTCGACGTAGCGCTGAAGAAACCGCTGGTCGTCATCGATCGTAAATGGCTTGGAGCCGCCCTCGCTCCATCCGCCGGCTAGATCATATCCGGTCGAAAAGGCCCGTCCGGCACCGCGGATAACCACGACTTTGACTTCCGGGTCCCTTTCGATTTGCGTAATTGCCTCGGCGAACTCGGCGATCAGCGGCGGACTCATGGCGTTCAATTTTTCCGGACGGTTCAGCGTCAGTGTCCCGATGAGATCATGCTTTTCCAGCAGGATATTGGTGAATGCCATGGCTTCCCTTTTTGTGCGGACGAATCGCGAAGACTCTACCGGATGAGAAACAGTTTGCTGCGAAACTTGCAAGCGATCCTGCGCAGGCGGTGCTTTGAACGCTTCAGACGCAATACTCACAGGCGAGCCAAAGATACTCCTCGGACGCAAGCGCTTGTAACGCGCGCGAGGTTAACCGTGCGGGCCAACGCAAGATGCCCGCGCCATTCGGCGCGGGCATCTTCGAAAAGTCAAGTAAAACGCGGAACTCTGACCGGTGGTCTATGCAGGCTGTTAGCGATTCATCGGTTTTTCACCGTTGCCCGTCGTGTTGCGGACGAATCGTCGAGCGGTCGCACAAGGCCGGATTAGCATTGACCCTGGCTCAGGTAGGGGCGCCCGATGTTCGGGACGTTACCCATCGCGCCGCCTCCCGCGCCATTAGTCGCGTGACATATCGCTATCTGGCTCGAATTGGAACCGATTACGACGACGCCGCCCTTCGAATCCGTCGGCACGTTGCTCATAAACACGTTGTTGATTCGGACGTACGAGCCCCAGCCACCGCCGCCGCATGGTCCCGGGCGACCGTCGTTGCGCGCGAGCGCCTGAGGTTTCGCATGATCGAACTGAATCTGGCCACCCTCCATCGTGAGGCTCCCATAGGCGTTGCAAGCCCTCTTGGATACCACGAGCGGAACGTCTACCCCGGTCATGTATTCGATATGATCTCCGATAAGGCGCGTCGAACCGCCTCCGTTGACCACCGCCGGACCATTCAGCCCGTCGATTGAAGAATCCGTGATATTGAACTCGCAGCTATCGTTCTCGATAGCCTGGTCGCTGTTGAAGAGCACACCGGCCTCGAAGCTGATTTGCTCGCCCGCGTCCTTCAAACCGCCGCCGCAATAGACGTCGACGTGGCAATCCCAGATAGACGTATTTACGAAATGATTCAGCCACGAGCCGCTGTGAACTTCGTAGCCATGACCGAAGCCGTGAACGTTGTATTGGCGGAAGGTCGTCATCGGGGCGCTGCTTGTGATCCCGACCGTATCGCTCACGCGTCCGGGGCCGATCATCTGGATATTGTCGAAGCGTGCCACGTTGCCGGTGTAGGCGCCAGAGACGCGGGGCTTCAGCGTGAGAGCGCTCTCGCCGTCGGACAAATCGGAAAAGTCGAGCGTCGCGCCAGAGTAGCTAGAGATTCCAACGCAATCACTTTTCAAATTCGTCAAGCCGGAGTTGAGTTTACAGGTGGCGCCGTCCGGGACGACCACCGTTTGATACCCTCCGCTCAGATAACCCTTTCTGACCAGGCAGTCGGCTCCTGCGGCATCCAGGGCATTCTGAAAAGCCCTGGCGTCGTCTGTGATACCGTCACATCGCGCCCCGAACCTGGTCACGAGAAATGGGGCGGAGTTCGTCATTCGGCCGTCTGATTTGTCGACGCGGTAACGCTGGCTCTCTGAACGCACCGGCGACGAAAGCGTGAGGATCGCCGCCGCGATACCGACGCTACAGGTTAGCTTTAGGATGCGCATACGTCCCGTTCTCGATCCGACCCGTCAAAACCTGCACAACCGGGCGCGAGCCATGAT
>JASHZA010000235.1 GCA_030042765.1 Candidatus Binataceae bacterium
CAACATTCCCGTGGGCCGGATGGGAACGCCGGCCGAATTTGGCGCGATGGCGGCCTTTATCGCAAGCCCTCTGGCCGGCTACATCACTGGCTCGATGATTAGGCTCGACGGCGGTTCGATTCGATCGATTTGACCTTGCGCCTCAATAGCAGACATCGGGCAGGCTGACGGCAAATGGACTTCAACTACGGACCCGAGGACGAGGCCTTCAGGGCGGAATTTCGTGCCTGGCTCGAGAAGAACCGGGACTACGCGACGCCGATGCAGGAGCCGCTTGCAGACGAAGCGGAGGGAGATTGGGACGCGCGCGTCGGCTGGCATCGCAAGCTCCATGAAGGCGGATGGGTGGCCGTCAGTTGGCCGAAGGAATACGGCGGCCGCGGAGCGAGCCTCCTACAGAACATCATTTACTACGAGGAGCTCGAGCGAATCGGAGCGAGCGCAGCCGGCGGGTTCGGCATCTCGTTGCTCGGCCCAACCCTGATGCATTGGGGGACGGAAGAGCAGAAACGCCGCTTCATTCCGAAAATCCTGAGCGCTGGGGAGTTCTGGTGCCAGGGCTATTCGGAACCTAATTCGGGGTCCGACCTTGCCTCGCTGCAAACTCGCGCGATCGAGGAGGGGGACTACTTCGTCGTCAACGGCTCGAAGATCTGGACCTCGCAGGCCCATCACGCCGACTGGATCTTCCTGCTCGTGCGTACCGATCCCGAGGCGCCCAAGCACAAGGGGATCAGCTACCTGCTGGTCGACATGAAAACCGCGGGGATCACGGTGCGTCCGTTGGTACAGATGACCGGGGCACGCGGCTTCAACCAAGTTTTTTTCGAGGACGTGCGTGTACCGAAGAAAAATATCGTGGGCGAGAAGAACCAAGGTTGGCAGGTCGCGATCACGACGCTGATGTTCGAGCGCGCGGGCGGCAATGAGCGTGGCTTGATGAAACAGGTGCATGAACTGGCTGCGCTGGCGCAACGGGCGCGGCGCAACGGGCGCACTGCGTGGGACGATAGCAGCGTGCGTCAGAAGATAGCGCGGTTCGCCACGGATGCAGAAGCGATCAAGTACACCGGCTTTCGGCAGCTTACGCGGCAATTGAAGGGGATGCCGCCCGGACCGGAAGGATCGATGAACAAGCTGTGCAGCACGGAACTGGCGCTTGCGATCGCGACGTTCGCGATGGAGCTGTTGGGGTCGTACAGTCAATTGGCGGCGGATGCGGAATTCGCGGTCGACAAGGGCCGATGGCTGCAGCGGATGCTGGCGGTGCGTGGCACAACGATTTATGCCGGCACCAACCAAATTCAGCACAATATCATCGGGGAACGCGTCCTCGGTCTGCCCAAGGGCTAAACACTGTACAATCGCAGGTGCCCGTTGTAATCATCTGGTGATGAGCTCAGGTGCCGATTTTGAACCGGGGCAGGGCCTCAATCACGTCGAGACCTCGCTGAGTTACCTTGCCGATTCGAGCGTAAGGCCCGTCAATTATATGTATGAGCCGCCGGCGGACGTGCCGGCCGGTTCGCCCAAATCGAGCCGCTTCCCGGCGCCGATTTTCGATGCGCGCCCCCTCCTCGGGGAATTATCGCTCGATCGACAGGGTTTCGTTCTCGTTCACCACGAAACCGCCGTGAAGAACTTTTATGACGCCGACGAAGTGCGTGCGGTCTACTATCCCGAGGTTGAACGGCTGGTAAAGCAAGCGACGGGCGCTAAACGAGTCCACGTCTTCGACCACAACGTGCGCTGTTTGCCGATGGCGAAGCGCAAGCAGAATGGCGCGCGTGAGCCGGTCAAGTTCGCCCACAACGACTACACCGTGAAGTCCGGGCCTCAGCGCGTGCGTGATCTTCTTCCCGCAGAAGCCGATGAGTTGCTGAAGCATCGGTTCGCCGTGATCAACGTGTGGCGGCCGATCCGCGGCCCGGTGGAAGAATCTCCGCTCGCGGTATGCGACGCGCGAAGCATCGCGCCGCGCGATTGGGTGGAGAGCGATCTT
Organism: Candidatus Binataceae bacterium; assembly: GCA_030042765.1. Lineage (GTDB taxonomy): Bacteria > Desulfobacterota > Binatia > Binatales > Binataceae > JASHZA01. Next base: position 2,003 of record JASHZA010000235.1, read on the forward strand.
AAGTACCGCGACCGCACCGGCGAGGTATACTCGATCACTTTCAACCCCGGCCATCGTTGGTTCTATTTTCCGCAGATGCAGCGCGAGGAGGCGTTGCTGCTGAAGTGTTACGATTCGATCGAAGACGGCCGCGCGCGCTTTACCGCGCATACTGCTTTTGACGACCCGACGAGTCCGCCTGGTGCGTCCGCGCGAGAGAGCATCGAGACGCGCACTCTGGTCTTTTTCGAGGGTTAGGCGAATAGCCAATTCGGAGGGAGCCATGCACGTAGGTTACGGAGCAGCATTTCAAAATCCCGACAACCGCCTGTCCGACGCCGAGGTCTGGCGAAACGAAGTCCGGCTGGCCGAAATGGCCGAGCCGCTCGGTTTCGATTCGGTCTGGTCAGTCGAGCATCACTTTGACGACTACACCATGGTTCCCGATGTCCTCCAGTTCCTGACCTACATGGCGGGACGGACCAAAAATGCGAAGCTTGGTTCGATGGTAGTGGTGTTGCCGTGGCACGACCCGATTCGTGTTGCCGAGCAGGTTTCCATGTTGGACCACTTGTCCAACGGGCGCTTTATTCTGGGACTCGGCCGTGGCCTTGCACGTATCGAGTACGAGGGCTTCCGCCTCGATCAAAACGAGGGACGCGCCTTGTTCGTCGAAT
>JASHZA010000236.1 GCA_030042765.1 Candidatus Binataceae bacterium
TAGCGAAACCGAGGTCGGCTGGATAGCCCAAGAGCGAGAAAATCAGGGCCTTACCCCCCTCCTGACTCACCAGCTTGCCCGGAATCAGGAAGGTCGCCCGCTCAATCAGCAATCCTACGGCCTCGATCAGCAGGACGATGACCAGGGTCACGTGCTGATGGAGAATTTTCATCAAGATGAAGATCTCGGCGGGCCCCATACTCCACGCCACGAGATAACAGAGGCAGGCTGCAACGAGACGCGAGCGATGGCGAGCATAAAAGTCAATGAGAATAGAATCGGCTTCGTTAGCAGCAGCCTTTACCTCAGGGTTCGCCAGATGAGACAGTTCAAGTTTGGCCGCCGCCTTCCAGAGTTGGGAGAACGGGCGTTTCAACTGTACATAAAAGAAGCCGCCAGCAAGGCCGAGCGCGATTGCGAATCCGCCTATCAGGGGCCACATAAGACGATGCATTTCGGCTTCGAAGGGCAGCGAGGTGAGCAGCGCTCCGGTGATAAAGCCGATTTGGCCGATGGCTTCCGCAAGCGAGGCCACGACGACCGTGGCGAGTCCGATCGCCATCGCGAGTTTCCGGCGCACCATCATTGCCATTACAAATTGACCGCCCAACTGGCCTGAGGGTGTGACGTAATCGATCGCTTCGCCAGCGATCCGCGAGACGAATAGCTCGCCAAAGCGCAGCTTGCGTGGATAGTTCTCGATCGTCACGCGCCATCCGAGCGTATTGGCGACGCGCGCCACAGATTCGAGAGCAATCGTAACCGCGAGACCCCATCCGACCAACTGTACGTAATGCCATACGTCATGAGCGCCAAAGCGACGGAGGAACCATACGTAGAAAGCTAAGGCGAGGAAGATTATGAGGGTTTCAAGTCGACGCATCAGATGGGGAAGTCCGTAACCAAGGCGTGCCGGACACGTGTTCCGGTCATTCTTTCAGCAGCGTGGCAGTAGCGCAAGGCGGGTCAACCCTCGCACATCCGGTGCGAACAAGGCGAAGCTGCGGTCTTGGGAGAGTTGCGCAGAGTCTCCACACAAGATTAGATCTTAAACCGGACGTGAATAATGTCGCCATCCTGCATAACGTAGTCACGTCCCTCGAGCCTGAGTTTACCTGCTTCCTTGACCTTGGCATCCGAGCGCAGCGCCGCAAAATCTTCGTAGCTAACGACTTCGGCCCGGATGAAACCGCGCGCGATATCGGAATGAATGCGAGCGGCCGCCTCGAGCGCAGTCGCGCTTCGCCGCAGCGACCATGCGTGTGCCTCCGGTTCTCCGGCCGTGTAAAAGGTAATCAATCCCAGGTCGCGATAGAGTGCCGCGATCAGACGGTCGCGGGCCGGAGCTTCTAGCCCAGCCTCGTGAAGCAGTTCGTGCTGGCTTGCGCTGTCGAGTTCCCACAACTCGGCCTCGAAACTTGCCGCGAGTCTGAAGACGTCGACGCCGCGGGACTTCAATCCGGCGCTCTCGGCGGTCGACAGTTCGGCCGTCGCGCGATCGGCATCGCAATTGATCACGGCGATCGCGGGTTTGCGAGAAAGGAAACCGAAGCTCGAGAAAGCCTGCATCTCCTGTGCGGTCAGTTCGAGCAAACGCAGCGGCCTGCCATCTTCGAGCCATTTGAGACATTTCTCGAGCGCCGCTCGTTCGAAATCTATGGGGCTTTTCTCTTTTTTCAGCCGCTCGAGTCGGCGTTCGGCTTGATCGAAATCCGCGAAGATCAATTCGCCGTCGACTCTTTCGACCGCGGGCGCCAGGGGTGTCTGCCGTCCGGCGAAATCTGGAATCACCATGAGTAGCGCGTCGACGTCGCGAATCATCGGCAGGAGACTGGGGTCAAGTGCCGCGCCCTCTTTCTGTTCCTTGGGATTGGGCGCGAAGTCGAGCACAGTCAGCTCGACCGGAACCTTTTTCTTCGATCCATAGGTTGCTTCGAGGAAGTCAAGGCGCGGATCGGCAACTTTGATCTGGCCGAAGCGGGCGCGATTTTTCGCGTCGGCCTGGCCGGGAAGCGGAGCAAGCCCTGTCAGGGCATGAAACACGGTCGATTTTCCGACGCCTCGGGCGCCAATTATTCCTGTTTTCACCGAAAAGCACTCCGAATTTTCCAAGAGTTGCACATTGCAGACGCTTGAGTAAGGCCCGCGCCTTTGCGGCGCGGGTCATCACGTCAGCTCAGCTTATGGTAGACAATGAGGCCGGTGCGTGTCGCACAGGAGGATTCCACGATGCCAAAGGCGCCTGCAGACTATCAGACCCGCTACCCCGTAGATTTTGGTGATATCGATCCGGCCGTTCGCCAGACGGTCGTGCAACTGTACGCCGCGGACGGTATCAAATCGCGGGGCTTGCTGTATCTGCCGCCTGATCGCAAGCCGCGCACCGTCGTCATCATGGCGCATCCGCGCGCTGATTTCGCCCAACATTACTCGATCCCCTTCTGGGTCGAAGCGGGTTTCGCCGCCTTCGCGCAGAACACGCGCTACCTAAATAACGACTCGATGATGCTGCATGAGAATCTGCTGATAGACCTCGCGGCAGGGATTCGCTATCTGCGTGAGGAGCAGGGCTTCGAGCGCATCGTAATGCTCGGGAATTCGGGCGGTGGATCGCTTTTCGCCTACTACGACGCCGAGGCGCGTCTACCCAAGGGTTTGCGGGTCTCGACGCCTCCGGGAGGGGGCCCGCCAGACCTCAATCAGTTCGATTTCCCCACTGCAGACGGCTTTATTCTGCTCGCGGCCCATCCTGGACAGGGGAAGGTCCTGATGGGTTCAATCGATGCGGCAGTGGTGGACGAGGGGAATCCGTTCGCGACCGACCCGGCGTTGGATCTTTACGATGAGCGCAACGGCTTCAGGATACCACCGGCCGAGACCCGTTACGATGCGCAATGGCTGGTACGCTACCGTGAGGCACAGCATGCGCGCGTTGCGCGGATTGACGCGATCGCCCGAAGCCATATCGCGGACGCGCAGAACGCTCGGGCAGCCGCTAAGGGCGGGGATTTTGGCAAGTCACCGGCGGATTCCCGCATGCTTGTGCAACGGCGAATGATGGCGCCGCGAATAATGGTGGTGTATCGCACGCTGGCGAATCCCAACTACTTCGATCTCTCGCTGGACTCGTCGGAACGCGTGGTCGGGTCGATCTTTGCGGCTCGTCCGGAACTGTTCAACTATCATGCCTTTGGCCTGGGCCACGTCGTCACGCCCGACGCGTGGTTGTCGACGTGGTCTGGACTGAGCTCTTATGCGAATCTGGCTCGGAATCTTACAAAGGTGAAAGTGCCGACCCTTGTGGTTGGCGCTAACGCCGACCAGGATATCTTCCTCTCAGACGTGCGCACCGAATTTGAGCAATCGGGGGCCGGCGACAAGCGGTTGGAGTTTATCGAGGGCGCGGATCATTTTATGCGCGCCGGCGGGACGAAATCGCATCTCGGTGACCCTCGTCCCCGGCTGATGAAACTGCTGACCGAATGGACCAGGGAGCGCTTTGCACCATAGGACTGTTGAAAAAATATTCCGGTAGCAAAGCTGAATCCTTGCTTGGCTCGTTGCCGCAGCGGAGTTTAGGACTTGGGGCGAGGCATTTGGAGACGATGCGCAGTCGGCCCAAGTCCTTTTAGTTGTGGTTCATGGGTTAACGCAGAGTCCCCGCAAGCGAACCCGGTCCGAATGTTAGTTCCGTTCTTAGGGAACCCCGTTGAGCGGTTTCGCCTTGGTATCAATCTGCTGAAATACGAAGAAAAGACAAAGCTTCGAAAGTAGCTGGCAGAAGTCGGTCTTCGGTGTAGGTTTAGGCTATGATAGTCTTTAACGGTAGATATGATGCCTGTCGAAGTGCTGGTAATCGCTTCGAGCAAAAAAGGGCAAAAAGGAGTGAAGCTCAGGTCGCACCGTAAGATTGTCGAATCGTTTACGCAACTTTCGGCGCGATTTTTTGAGAGCTGATGAGAGAATGGCGGTTCCCCCGCTCTCAGATAACACCAGCACTCTCTTCACGAGCCTGATTGAGCACCATCTGCGGTTCTCGCTCGCCAAGCGGAGAGGGCAATTGAGCAAACGCGACTGGTATCGCGTGACGGCGCTAGCAGTGCGCGACATGCTGGTCGAACGGATGCTGGCCACGCAGGCGCGGATCGAAAGCAAACACGCGAAGAAGCTTTACTACCTCTCGCTCGAGTTTCTGATAGGGCGGTCGCTAGAAAATAATCTGTTTAATCTTGGTGTGATCGACATCTGCCGAGAACTGCTCGGCAGGAACGGAATCGATTTGCAGACGGTGTTTGACGAGGAGCCGGATGCGGCGCTGGGCAACGGTGGTCTGGGCCGGCTGGCCGCCTGCTTTCTCGATTCGCTCGCCACTTTGGACATGCCTGGATATGCATACGGCATTAACTATGAATTCGGACTGTTCCGACAGGAAATAACCGACGGTTACCAGGTCGAGCGTCCGGATAGCTGGCGGCGCGACAGCTCGCCCTGGCTGGTGCGACGGCCGGAGGAATCTTGCCTGATTCCGGTCTACGGCCGGATTGAGCATCGCTTCAACCGCAACGGAGAATACAGTCCGCATTGGGTGGACTATCGCCTCCTTGTAGGAATGCCTTCAGACCTGCCGATATGCGGTTATGGCGGTCGGACGGTGAATTTCGTCCGCCTATATTCAGCCGGCGCGTCGGACGAATTCGACATGCAGATCTTCAACGCGGGGGATTATGTCAAAGCGGTCGAGCAGAAGATGGTTTCAGAGACCATCTCGAAGGTGCTCTACCCGTCTGACTCGGTTCAGGCCGGACGCGAGTTGCGGCTGTTGCAGGAGTATTTCTTCGTGGCCTGCGCGATCGGCGACATTGTGCGCGGTTTCCAGCGGCGCGGCGAAGACGATTTCAGGGATTTTCCGTCAAAGGTTGCGATCCAGCTCAACGATACCCATCCTGCCCTGGCGATCGCCGAGCTGATGCGCGTGCTGGTCGATCACCTTGATCTGCAATGGAACACTGCATGGGAGATCGCCCGTTCGACTTTCTCGTACACGAATCACACGCTGATGCCCGAGGCGCTGGAGCGGTGGCCGGTTAGCCTGTTCGAGCGCGTCCTACCGCGACACCTTCAGATTATCTATGAGATAAATCGGCGCTTTCTCGCGGAAGTGGCCAATGTGACCAACGGCAATGCGCACCAGGTCTCGATCGTCGAAGACGGTTACGAAAGCCAGGTCCGCATGGCGCACCTGGCGATTGTCGGCAGCCACGCGATCAACGGTGTTTCGGAGCTCCATTCGGAGCTGGTTAAAACGCGGCTCGTTCCCGAGTTCAACCGGCTGTGGCCGGAGCGCTTCAGCAACAAGACCAACGGCGTGACGCAGCGGCGGTGGTTGCTGATGGCTAATCCCGGCCTGGCCAGGCTGCTTGACGATACGATCGGCACCGGCTGGGCAACGGAACTCGAGCAACTGCGAGGTATCGAGCCGTTGGCCGGCGATGGCGCCTTTCAGGCCAGGGTCATGGCGATCAAGCGGGGAAACAAGGAGCGTCTGGCAACGATGGTGCGGCGCACGGTGCAGGTCGACATCGACCCGACCGGTATCGTCGACGTTCAGGCGAAACGCATTCACGAGTACAAGCGCCAGTTGCTCATGGCGCTGGGAATCGTGCACCAGTACCTCAGCATTGTTGAGGACCGGGTCGAGCCGCGCGCGCCGCGTGCATATATCATGGCTGGCAAAGCCGCGCCTGGATACTGGGCGGCGAGAATGATCATCAAGTTGATCAACAACCTCGGCGAGGTGATCAACAACGACGAGCGGACCCACGGATTGATAAGAGTAGCCTTTGTGCCCGACTATCGGGTTTCGCTGGCGGAGAGGATTATTCCAGCCGCGGATGTCTCGGAGCAGATCGCGACCGCCGGCAAAGAGGCGTCGGGCACGGGCAACATGAAGTTCGCGATGAATGGGGCCCTGACGATC
>JASHZA010000237.1 GCA_030042765.1 Candidatus Binataceae bacterium
TCGTTTTGATCGGCGGCGTGGGCGCTTGCGGGTGCACCACAACTGATCGAGGTGAAGATTGCGACGGCGAGTGCAATCGAAACTTTGCATCGAGACATGATGTACGGGCTAGCGCAAAAACGATGCCCGTCTTAGCCAACAATCGTCACATTGGGACTCACCTTTAATTTTCCTAGAGAATCCGCAGCCGAGGCTTGGCGGCCACCCCGCGTACCGCGTCGGTCAGGATGATCAAGAATTTACTGCTAATCAATCTTAGCGGTCGGGGCTGAAGCAGACGGCGACAGACGGGCCGAAGCATCTCATCTTACGCACCATCAGGGCGTCACTTTTGGAACTCGAAAACGGCAACGAATTCGTCGCTGTCGGAAAGTGGTGGCACCCGGCGCCGCAAGCCCATCTGCTCAAAGCACTTTCGGCGGTCCCGCAAAAGCGGCCAGGGTTTGCGGCGTATCAAATGCAGCCATTCACAAATGGATCCAAAGGGGAAGCATAAGTCTTCTCGTGCACGCGCTTCGCCTATCGCGGGCTTCGGGAATCTCCATCGAGCAGTTCGCAGCCGAGGACGGGATGAAAGTTAGAAAATGCACGAGATTGTCTCCCCCTTAGGCGGTCAGCCTTGTCTCTGACAAAAACAACCACTACATCAGCGCTGGCTGGTCGAGCGGTCAGCCAATTCGATTCCGACACGCCAAGCATTGGGTGTTTTGATGCTCTTCGTCAGGATGATGGCTGCGAAACCGCGCTTATACGTCGTGCAGCTACGAGAAATAGGCGAGCCGCCAACGATGAAGTCCGACCTTCAGTTTAGGGCGGGCAATTTCTGGACGTGCACATTAATCGCGACGCGGTCGAAGGAGTCATGGACGGGAAGCATGCGCGAGCGGAGGGGTAGGGGGCCTACATCTGGATGGGAAGCTTGCGCCGGTGTTTCCGTTTAAAGCGAACAACTTAAAGTGTTGCTTTAATCCGACTGCGCGGTTTGCTGGAATGCGACCGCGGAAGAAGACCAGCGACAATCGAAGCCGTTGAACTGTGGCGCGACCACCATCGGCCCTCGCCCCGAACTCTCCGAGAGTTTCGGTCGAGCGGGCGACGGTTCCTGAGTATCTGGAAAGCCTATCGTCGGGTCAATTGTGGAAGAATCGACACTCTGCGGGGTGGTCGGCTTGGCGACGACTCTGGGGACTATCCCCTGCGTAGTAGGGGACGGCCACGGTACCAGACGTAGAAGAGGATCGGCAACATCATTGGCAGCAAGACCGCGGCGTTATGCACGTGTCCGCGCTGAGACTCGTCATTGAAATAGAAAATCATGAACAGAAGTTGGCTTGCTCCAACGTAGGCCCAGTAGATCAGCGCGAGGAACAGTCCCCACCGCTTTTGCAAAAGGATTCCGATCGAGAACGAGCCGAAAATCAGCGCCTGCAACGCCATCCCGATGCGGGCGGGATGGCCGTACAGCTTTACCCCGAGGACCACGTCCTGAAAGGGTTCGCTGCTACCAGGATGCGCACCGGAGAGAGCGCGCAAGAACAGCAGCGCCGACCAGAGCAAAAAGACGCCTGCGAAAAGACGAAGATCGAGCGGCCAACGAATGCCGGATTCGTTACGCATCGCGCAGCCGACGCTCGCGCAACGCCCTAGTTACAGCGAATACCGCGGGAAGAGTTTTTGAAATCAGCGCATGGTCCGTCATGCTGTGCTCAACCTCGGGAAGGTTTGTTTGGTCCGGATTAGCGGGCGATCACAATTTACTGCGGCTTGCGCGGCGATGCGACATAAGACTGAAGCTCGTCCTCACGATCCAGACGGTCCCCCTGGTATGCGTGTGTCAACAAGCGTGCGAATGCTCGTAGCCTCGAAAGCCTGTCCGGGGCGCGCTTAGCTGCTCGGCGCAGAGCATGGGGTTAACGCCGTTCCATCGCCCCAGCAGGTGTCGAACCCATCCAAATCACTGTCAGGATCGGACGGATTCGAGGTCTGCTTCCGAGGATCATTCATCACGATGCCGTTTGCGGAGAGAGAAAGATTTGGACTCGACCCATTTGCGCTGTCCGGGTCGAAGACGACCGTATCATAGGCGGCCAGGGGTAAAATGCGCCCGGACAATGCTGGCGCCTCCTCAATCCATTCGACGGACAGTTCTTTGGACGCGTACTCAAGAATCTGAGTCCAGTTCGCTTGCGTGGTCTGGTTGTTCATGATGAGAGCCCACGACTGTCTCGAAGCCGAGCAGCGGGCAACGCATTGGAGTGAAGCTGTAATAACATCGCCAGAATTTACCGTCAGCGGAATTAGCTTTGGAGCATGCGGCAACAACTCATACCACGCATAATAGTCCGTCAGGCCCGAGGACGAGACATCCTGCTCGGTGCCAAGTTGAATTAAAGTACGGTCGGTGGCGGTACAGTTGAGGTTCTTGCAAAAGCCTCCGATTCCGACCCACGAGGCAGAATATTCGGCACGATACCCCGCAAAATAGGTAACAGCGGGAACGCTCCAAGTGCCTTGTGCCGAAGTATAGGTTTCACCAGAGTCAAACTTTGTGAGGATGTAGCCCGACCAGTTTTTGGTTTCTGCTTGGTTGCGTAAACCACGTGCCACGCGGCCGTCACTTCCGCGCAGAACCTGAACCGGCGCATGCCTGAGTTCAGACAGCGTCTGTGGACTCATCGGGTCACTTCGATCGGTAACCAGCGCAATCGCGATTGCCGCAACCAGAAGGCTCAGCAGCTCCGCCATAAGAAAACGCCTCTTCATCGTTCCTCTCCCCGCTTAAGCCGGAAAAAGCGGACTGACATCGTCCGTCTTCGCGAATGCCGCCCTAACGCGAAGGTCCGAATGCATATCCGAAAATGCACCTCCAGGCGTAGGCGGCGACACGCGCGCCAAGCTTCATTTGGCCCGCGCCCGCCGGGTTAATCTCAAAGACATGGCCAAGCTCTGCGACTACTTCCGGTGGTCGCTCGGTGATTTGTTCGAGACCGTGCACCCGATGAGCGCCGCTAAGATCTCGTCGAAATCAACGAACACTGTGACGCCACGCGCGCATACAACAGTTCCTTTCGATTCACGAGCCGCAAGGTTGTGCGAAGTTGTATTTCGCCGGAAGAAGTCAGAGCTGGCCTTTGTGAGCCCGATAGCTATCAGGGTAACGCCGTGAGTGACAGGCGGTCCGTTGTTTGCTTGTTTGTTTTGGTCATTTTCCAAGCGCCGCCAGCGCGTTGCGCAGCGATGTACTCGGGATCTGGATCAGCCCGGAGAAGGGGTGATCGAGCTCAAGAATCAGGAACAGAGCGCCCGCAACCGAAATCGCGCTTATCAGCAGGGTAACGACTACGGTCGCGTTGCGGGGCGCGAACAACCCGAAGCTGACGAAAAGGGCGCCGAGCCAGAAGGTCACGACCACAAGGAACGGCGTGGAAATTGATGTCCCACTCTG
>JASHZA010000238.1 GCA_030042765.1 Candidatus Binataceae bacterium
CGAACGGCGTAACATCGGCGGGTGACGAAAGTCCGTTGTCCTTCGCAATCTCCTGCCAGTTGTCCTCGCTGCCGGTTACCCGCTTGGAGAGTGTCTTGAGGTCCTCATTAGGCAGGAGGGTGAAGTTGACGCCACCCGTTGAGGGTAATCGCGAAGGCGGCGGGAACTTCGCCGCCAGCTCATCGATTTCCTTGAACAGATCGAAGCGGGTGCTCGCCTTGTAGCTCGCGAGCGACTCGTCCGGAATGCTTTCGGTGCGAACGTTGACGATGATTTTGCTCTTATGGCTGTCTTCGGGGGTGACTTCGATTTCATAGCGGTAACGCGGTTCCTGGGGCAGGATCATGTGAAAAAATCCTGTGGTCGTGTTGGCATCGGCGTCGCGCCAGAGCGTAATAATCGAATTGTCGGGCTGGCGTTCGAACAAAATACCGTCGCCGCGCAACGCGTCCTCGGTGAGCTGAAGGGCGTCGGACGGCGGATAGTTTACGGTGTGTTCCTCGCCGAGCGCGGTGTCTGCAGCGCTGTAATGCTCGCTGTAGCCCTTGTACCCGACGTAGCATCCGGCCACCGTCGAGCCAACGCACACCGTTGCGGCGAACAGCCATCTGAGCACAGTCTTGCGCGACAACACCATTGCGCGATCAGGAAAACATGCGACTGCGGCGGGCGCAAGCCGCGAGTTCGCACTCGCAGTCTCAATCTTCGTTCGAAGCCGAAGCACGCGGGATGGTTGTGCCGGAATACCCCCGTGAGAATAGGCGCCTGCGGCCGCTTGCCACGGGTCAAAGGGCACGGCAGTATGCGTGGACCGGGAAAACAAACTCCCGGCGCCGGACCTTCCGGCGCGAGCCTCGAGCGCGTTACCATCATGGTTGAACCCACCAATTCCAGTCCGCGGCACGTAGTCGCGGTGATCGGCGCAGCGACGGCCGGGTCCGAGATCGCCAACGTTCTCTCCGAGCGCGGCGTCCTTGTCGTCGTTTTCGAACAGAATCCACGGCCCTACGGAAAAATCGAAGATGGATTGCCGCGCTGGCACGTTAAGCAGCGCAGAGACGAGTACGAGGAGATCAACAAGCGCCTCGACCGGCCCAGCGTCGAGTACGTGCCGCTGACCCGGATGGGCCGCGACGTCGCCTTTGACGAATTGCGTGAGAAATGGGGCTTCAGCGCGGTTGTTGTGACGCTCGGGGCCTGGCGTGATCGGCCGTTTCCCGTGCCGAACGCCGACCAGTTCATCGATCGCGGTCTGATTTATCAGAACCCGCTGATCTACTGGTTCAATCACTACATGGAAAAGACCTACGACGGCCCGAGCTACGATCTGGCCCCGGGAACGATCGTTATCGGCGGCGGCCTCGCCTCGATCGACGTGGTCAAGGTGCTTCAAATCGAGATGGCACTCAGAGGGCTGCGATCGCGCGGGATCGAGGAGGAGATGCTGCGGCTGGAGCGCGAAGGAATCGAGCCGGTGCTCAACAGTCATAAGCTGACATGGGCCGATCTTGGGATGGCGCCGTCGAAATTGTTCTACCGCCGGCGCGTGCTCGACATGCCACTGTCGGATATCGCTCCGGATGCGCCGCCGAAGCGGGCCGAGGCGATGCGCCAGGCGCGCGCGAAAATCCTCGACAAGGCGCAGCGCAAATACCTGTTCGAGTTCGAAGATCGGCGCGTACCGACCGGGCTTATCGTGGAAGGCGATCGGCTGGCCGGTCTCCAGATGAGCCGTACCGAGGTGATCGAAGGCAAAGCGCGTACGCTTCCGAACAGCCAGGAGCCGGTGCGCAGCGGGCTGACGATCAGCTCGATCGGAAGCATCCCCGAGCCCATCCCGGGAATCCCGCAGCGCGGCGAGGTTTATCAATACGTCGACGAGAAGATTGGGCTGCTTTTGGAAGGGTCCACCGCGGTTTACGCTGCCGGCAACGTCCTCACCGGCAAGGGCAATATCAAGGACTCGCTGGATAGCGGCTCGGAAATCGGCGTCCTGGTAGCCGAGCGTTACCTGGGCCTGACGGACGACGGTAGCCGCACGCCGCTCGCTGAAGCGACGCGGCAGGCCACCCACGAGGCAGCGAAGGGCATCGCGGCGAACATCGAGAGCCGCGATCCGGTACCGCCCGCAACGGTTGCGCAGATCATGCGGCAGGTGCGCGAACGCCAGCGAGCGGTCGGCTACGAAGGCAAGTATCGGGAATGGATCGCGCGCGTTACGCCGGCCGACTTGCAGTAAGCGCCAGAACGCCTGTTTTGCTTTGCGCCGGTTCGCACGGTAGCCTTTCGTTTTGGACGGAGGACTCTGTGCGTGGACGAACTGAAGCGAACCGACCCCGAGATCTATGAGCTGGTCAAAGACGAGGAACGGTACCAGCTCGAATCGGTCCGCCTGATTCCGTCGGAGAATTACGTCTCCAAAGCCGTACTCGAAGCCACGGGATCCGTTCTCGCCAACAAGTACTCGGAAGGCTATCCCGGCCGCCGCTATTACGAAGGTCAGCGCTACATCGACCGGATCGAGACGATTGCGGTCGAGCGCGCCAAGGCGCTGTTCGGCGCTGAACATGCGAACGTCCAGCCGTATTCGGGCGCTCCTGCGAATCTCGCAGTCTATTTCGCGCTGCTCAAGCCGGGCGAGGGCCTGATGGGGCTCGCGCTGCCGCATGGAGGCCATCTCACTCACGGATGGGACGTGAGTATTAGCGGCACTTTCTGGCGGCCCATTCGGTATGTTGTCGATCGCGAGTCGCAACGGATCGATTACGACGCGGTTCGGGCGCTCGCGCGCAAGGAACGGCCCCGCATGATCGTGACCGGCGCCACCGCCTACCCGCGGCAGTTCGACTTCAAGGCGTTCGGCGAGATCGCCAAGGAGGTGGGGGCGTACCTGCTTGCCGACATTTCGCATATCGCCGGGCTGGTCGTCGCCGGTGCGCATCCCGACCCCGTGCCGTATGCCGACGTCGTGATGACGACCACCCACAAGACGTTGCGTGGCCCACGCGGCGCGATGATCCTGTGTCGCAAGGAACTGGCCGAGAAGATCGACAAGGCGGTCTTCCCGGGCTTGCAGGGCGGCCCGCACAATCACACGACCGCGGCGATCGCGGTGGCGCTCAAGGAAGCGGCGTCGCCGGCATTCCGCGAGTACGGCCATCAGGTGGTGCGCAACGCGAAGGCGATGGCCGCCGAACTGGTCGAGCGGGGATTCAACCTGGTTTCAGGCGGCACCGACAATCATCTGATCCTGGTCGATCTCACGAACAGGAAAGTGATCGGAAAGAAGGCCGCGCAGGCACTCGACCGCGCCGGAATCGTATGCAACTACAACACCGTGCCCTACGACCCGCGCAAACCGTTCAGCCCCAGCGGAATCCGGCTGGGTACGCCCTCGGTCACATCGCGAGGGATGAAGGAAGCGGAGATGCGACGGATTGCGGCGTGGATGGACGAGGTGGTCGCGCACATCGAGGACGAGGCCGCGATCGGGCGGGTCAGCGGTGAGGTGCGGGAGTTCTGCCGCGCCTTCCCGGCCCCGGGGATTACGGTCTAGCCGGCACTGGTTCGGGCCCGTCGCTACGCGTCGGCAACTTCCGATCGCGGTACGCTCCGCGTGCGCTGAAACGAATAGGCCGCCACGGCGGCGATCAACAAAACGGCATCACGTCCAAGATCGAACCACATCCTGGCGCGCGAGGGCTCGCTCGTCCCAAAGCATCCGCAGTCGATGGTCAGACCGCGCGCAAGCGCGGAGACGATTGCCGCAACAAAGATGCCGGAGATGATCAGGATTCCGAGCGAAGCGGGCCGCCCAAGAAATCCCGTAATCAGGAGCAAGCCCGCAAGAATTTCGAACACCGGCAGCGAAAGCGCGAACGGATTGACGAGCGTAATCGGCAAGATTTGAAACGACGCGATGTTGTCCGCAAACTGCAGCGAATCGCTTATCTTGAGCGCACCCGCGTAAACGAACGCCGCGCCCAGCGCCAGCCGCAAGGCAAGATCGAGCCAGCGTCGATTAGCGCTTGAGAGAACACGCATCAGTTCATCCCTTATTCGCGGGCAGGCCAGCCGCGGTCCAGACGTCCCATCCACCCGCAAAGATTCGGACCTGATCGAAGCCGAGACTCACTAACGCCTGGGCCACCATCTTGCTGTCGTGACACGCCCCACCCGAGCAGTAGACCACGATAGGATGGTCCTTCGCTTTTTCCAGGGTTGATCGGAGACGCAGATAATCCCGCGCGAAATGGTCGCGTGAAAGGTTCATGGCGCCGGGGACATGTCCTTGCCCATAATAAAACGACGAACGCGCATCGAAGATCAGCGCGCTCCTGTCCTCTACGACCCGGCGAAATTGATTCAGGTCGATAGTGTCGGCGGGGAAGGACTCGAACGGCGGTGCGGCCACGAGCTCTGCGAGCTGCGCTTGCAGCCGTTCCTGCGGCGATTGATAGACCATGGAAAGCGGCTGCGAGGAGAAATGATTGATCGCCAAGCCAACCAATACCGACAGCGCGGCGAGCCCCACAACGCCCGCCAGGTCGCGGCCAACGTTGGTGAATCTGCCCATCGGCTCGCGCTCAACGTCAGGCGTGCCAATCGACGCCGGCACTGCCAAGCAAGCCGTGGCCGGATGCGGCCTGTTCCACATCGCCTGCAATTTTGGCCGGATTAGTTTCCGATGCCATGTACTGGATCATCTGATGCCCATCCGGTCCGACCAGGAAAAACTCGAGCACGTGATCCACCGACCCGTCGGATTCGCGCTGGCGGCGTAACTTGAAGCGCGCCATGACCTCGTCGATCTGTTGAGGCGTCCCCGTCAGGAAAAGCCATCCTCGAGTGTCGGCCGCTGCCTGTTCCTTCGCGTAATCCGCCAGCTGCTGAACTTGATCGTGCTCCGGATCGACTGTGACCGAAACCAGCCACACCTTGCTTCCGAGCGCAGGACCCAGCTCACTCGCGATTTTTCGCATTCGCGCCGTCAACATCAGGCAAGGGCCGGGGCAGGTCGTATAGAAAAAATCGAAGAGGACCGGTTTGCCCTTGAGCGAGGCGAGCGAGACGTTGTTGCCGTGCTGATCCGTCAGGGTGATGTCGGGTAGACAATCGACGTCGCTAGCGGCCGTGTATCCTCCGGGTTCCTCGACGCCCTTGTTGCAGGCGGGCATTGCGGTCGTGAGCACCGCCAGCAGAATTATCGCGACACCGCCGCGGAGTAGTCGTGGCACGTGATTCTTCCTACCCAATAGAGCCATGGTTCATTTCTGTTCCGGCGCGGGCGTGGCAGTTCCCTGCTGCAGCAGCGGGAGCACCACGCCATCGAGGGTTTTCTCCGTTAAAGGCGTTTCGCCAGGCGCCAGCTTGGCGCGTAAGACGCCGCTGCGATCGACGACGAACGTCATCGGCAGAACGCTCGGCGTGCCGAAGCCGTTGACCTGCGCGTCATCCAACATCGCG
>JASHZA010000239.1 GCA_030042765.1 Candidatus Binataceae bacterium
GTCGGACGGGTCCAGGGTATCGGATGGCGCTCGACCACGGTGATTACGCGCTCGAACGAGAAGCTGGACATTCCGAACTCCATGCTGGCGAAGGATGTGCTGGTCAACTACTCGAACGGAGTCGTGGCAGATGAGATCGCAATCGGACTTGCTTATGGTGCTCCGCCCAACTATGTACGCGAGGTGATCCTCGAGACGCTGCGCGCCACACCGACCGTGCTGCAGAATCCCACCCCGCAGATCTTCACTTACAATTACGGCGAAAGCGCGATCCAGTACCGCGTCAAGTACTGGATCTCCGATTACGGGGACGCCGAGCACGTACGTGACGCGGTCGCCACGAAGATGTGGTACGTGCTGCGCCGCAATGAGATCGAGATCCCTTACCCGGTGCGCACGCTCAGGGTGCATGCGGATTCTTCGGCCGGTGCCGGCGCCGAAGTCTTCGAGCGGGAAATCATGACGGAACTACGCGGCGTCGACTTCCTGCGCGATCTTCGCGACGAGGAGTTGCGCGTGCTCCTGCCTGAAGTGACGGTACTCAAGTTCGGGGCCGGCGAGATAATCGTGCGCGAAGGCGACCAGGGCGATTCACTGTACCTCATCCGCGGCGGCACTATCGAAGTGGTCGCGATGGCCGGCGACGGCAAGCAGGTACATATCCGCGACCTCAAGCGCCCGGCGTTTTTTGGCGAAATCGCGCTGATGACCGGTGAGCCGCGCAACGCCACGATCCGTGCCCGCACGGACGCCGAGTTGCTCGAAATCGGCCGCGACGGCTTTACCGACCTCTTCAAGGCGCACCCCGAAACTGCAGCTCAAATCAGCCAGGTGATCTCACTGCGGACGAGCGAAACGCGCGAACTATTAGCCGCTCCGCCCCATGAAGACGGTGCGCAGACCCGCGCCAGCTGGCTGATCGGCAAAATGCGATCTGTCTTTAATCTTGCTGCGCAGCGTTGATCCAGTGCGCGGGCCTAATGATAGAGCGCGTACACCGTCAGGCCCAGCAGGGTCCCCAACAGCAGCATGCCATTGACAATCACGGTCGCTCCCGCGCCGATAGCCCGCCTTTCGGGATTCCACAAATAGCCGACCGCGTAAACTATTCGCGCCACGAGGAAGAGGGCGCCCAGGGTTGCCGCGGCTGGAACATTGACGAAACGGCCAAACAGCCAGAGCGCCGGCAAGAACACGATAAGCGCTTCGAGAGTGTTCTGATGGACGCGGAAGTAGCGCTCGAACATCGGATCGCCGGTGGTGGCAGGTGCGGTCACCTCGTATTTGACTCGCGCCCATCCGACCAACACGCCTAATACCATGTATTCGGTCAACGCGAGGATCGTGATCAGTCCGAGCCAGACCACCCTTACTCCTCCATCCACTCAGCGCGAGTGAGCCTGATTCGGAGGAGCGTCGGCAGTTGCGTGCTCCAGCACCACTTTTGCCCCCCCGACGCTCATTTCGCATCGGCGAAGCGCGTACGGCGCGCTGCTTCGGCCGTGTCGGCATCCTCCTTGGCAGGACGCTCGGGCAGGAAGCCCTCGGTGTAATCCGTCTCCTCCCAGCGGCGGTCGTTCGCGTCCCACACGTAGGGCAGTTCGACAATCGTCCCGGGACTCTCGATCGTTTCGAACGCGCGCATGGCAGCGCGCACAATCTGGCGCTGCAATTCGGGTTGATGTGGTCTCCCGGTCTGATGACCCAGCGGAAAATTCAGAAACACCGCGCGCGGCGGATTCACGGCGCGTGTGATGTCCAGCGCCGACGTCATGCAAAGTGTCGGAATTCCAGCAGCCTCGACCACTCGGGCGATCAGTCCAACGGACTGATGGCAAACGGGTCAAGCGGGCACCAGGTAAAAGGCGTCCGCGTGCGCGCGCCTGAGTTCGTCGACGATCCGCGGGGCCAGTTCGTCGCGCACCTTGCGCGACGAGTAAATTCCACCCATGAAGCTGTAAGCCGGGTCCGCAAGTCCACCGATTACGCCCTCGGCCTCGAGTTCGCGCATCCGCGCCAGCGGGAAAACGCAATTGTGGTCGGATGCGGCGTCTTCGGTGCGATAGCCGAAGTGCCAGACGCTGAGATCTGCCTGGGTCGCGTTCTTCGGGATCATGTGATAGGTGGCATCCTCCCGATGGAAACGCGGTTGGTCGCGGTAGAGAATTCCGCCCGAACTCATCAACGCGACGCGGCATCGCGCGATCGGTTTTTCAAGTGGCGTCCACGGCGGCGCATCCGTGTTCACCACCCATCGGTATGGCGTGTAAGCCTTGTACAGCTCCCGAGTACGGGGAATATACGCAACCGCCATCTTCGTCTCCTTGTGCACTCCTTGGAGTTTATCCCGACTGGCGAGCCTTCGGTCAATGCAATTTCCGGCCGCTCGAAACGTCTGACGTGCCGCGTCAGCTCGCGTCGGGTGGAAACATCATCTTGCCTGCGTGATATTCGCGCGCCACCAGATCGATGAAACCATGGCGCACCGGCCATTCGAGTCTGCTGTCGCGCCAATGAATCCGGCCATCGGGTCCCTCGAATTCGGCGGCGATGTTCTGCGCGCCATGCCAGGCCTTGGAAGCACGTTCGCGGTCCGCCGCGACCGCAGGAATTTCACGCATCCGACGCATCCATGCGGCTAGCCGAGGCGTGTCCTTCAAATCGATCCGCATCGCCGATGCCAGTGGTACATGACAGATGGCGGCGAAATCGGCCAGACTTGGTTTATCCCCGCAGAAATAGCCACCAGCGGCGACCTCACGTTCCAGTACCTGGAGCAGCGTCCGGCACTCGTCGATCGCAGCTTGTTGCATCGCTGAAGCCTCGGGGGCGTCTTTGCGGAGCAACGCCAGGTAATAGCCATAGCCAACGGCGTCGAACGTGCGATCGCAGAGATCCTCGAACCGGCGAATGCGCGCCCGCTCGTAGGCGTCCCTCGGGAAAATCGCGGGCGTCGGATACACCTGTTCGAGGTATTCGCAGATTATCGTCGAGTCCGCTATCGTGCGGCCGTCGTCCAGCACCAGCACCGGAACCTCGGCCCGAACGCTCGCGAC
>JASHZA010000240.1 GCA_030042765.1 Candidatus Binataceae bacterium
ATAGGAGAGCACCATGAAACGTATAGCGCTGTCTGTGTTCGCGGCGATCATGCTGATGGGCTCGGGACTCGGCGTTTATGCCTACTCGAATGCCAGTGACACTCCGGCGTGCTGCCAGAAGCAGGAAAGTTGCTGCCCAAGTTCGTCGTGTTGCTCTGGCGGCAACCATGCCCAGTGTCGGATGATGCGCCATCACGCCTGATTCGTAGCCGAACGGTTCCGCTAGACTCTCGGAACCAACTCGATCAGCGGGGTCAGCCCGAAAAGACGCCACGACAGACGATCGAGACGCGTCCGTCATATCGTCGTGATTGTTTCTCTCCGGCATCGGTCGGGCCGGAAGTGGCCACTTATCTCGTTGGGGCGCGCAGTTCTACTCATTCGCAATTTGAAGACGGTACGGAGAAACCTAAGACGACCATCCAAGGCAGCGGGATCGTCGACATATCCAGTAATCACTCGGTAGACCAGACGGTGGAACGGCTCAAGCGGATTCTCGAAGCGCAGCGAGTCTCGCTGTTCGCGTTGGTCGATCACAGCGGAGAAGCGGAAAAAGTGGAAATGAAAATGCGTCCCACTAAGCTGTTAATCTTTGGGAGCCCCAAGGCTGGCACTCCCATCATGCTGGCCGCTCCCAGCATCGCCATCGATCTTCCGCTTAAGATTCTGACCTGGGAAGATAGTCAAGGAAAAGCCTGGGTTTCGTACAACAGCCCGGAGGTCTACTCGGTGGCATTCAACCCGGAGCACCGCTGGTTCTATTTTCCCCGGATGGAGCGCGACGAAGCGTTGCTGCTCAAATGTTACGATTCGTCCCTCGACGGGCGTGCGAGATGGACCGCGCATACGGCATTCGATGATCCGACGTCGCCGGCCGACCCCGTTCCCCGCGAGAGTATCGAGGCCCGCACGATCGCATTCTTCGCGCCCGAGAAGTAAAGCTGCGACGTCGACAGAACTCTCACCGAGGTCGCGGCGGATATCCGCTTTCAAACGCTGAGTTCGTCAATCAGCGCGCGCGCCATGGACCTTGTGAAGGGCTGGGCGTCGCTGGGCGCCCCCCCGAAGCTTTCACTCATTTTCGACTGGCGTGCGGTTTGGGTGGCTTCCTCGTCCCCGCGGAGCGGTTTCGTACCAGCGAGTGTTGCGACCTGCGCCACAGTTCCCGCGATGCGATTCGTGCGCCTTTGACCAGCGCTCCCAGCTTGGCCCAGACGATGGCGGGCTCGACCACGTTAAATCCGGCGAACGTGGAGAAACCGCAGTCGGTGCCGGCGATCACATTCTCCCGGCCGACCACATTGGCCAAACGCGTGATACGCTCGGCGACTAGCGCGGGATGCTCGATGAAGTTAGTGGACGAATCGAGTACGCCAGGGATCAGGACCTTTCCGGCCGGCAGCTTAACCTGTTGCCAGACCTTCCATTCATGCTCGTGACGCGGGTTAGAGGCTTCGAACGAAATCGCGGTAGCCTTGGCTTTGATCACCGTGCTGATGATGTCTTTGAGTTCAACGTCGCGATGATGTGGGCCTTCGTAGTTCCCCCAGCACAAATGAAGGCGGACGTCCTCGGCGGGAATTCCCCCAAGCGCGTGGTTGAGCACCTCCACATGGAGTGCGGCCTTTTTGCGGAATTCCGCGACGCTGAGGTCGGCGAATTGGATATGGCGACCCATTGCGAGGTCGGGGCAATCGACTTGAAGTAGAAACCCGGCGCGGTGGATCGCCTCATACTCGGCCCTCATCGCATCCGACAGCGCTGCCAAATAGGCCTCATGATTGCCGTAGTGTTGGTCCATCAGGAACAGCGAGATTACTCCTGGCGAAGCGGCGCTCATGAAAACTTCTTCGGCCTTCACACCGGTCGTCGCAGTTTTAAGGCTTTCTATGTCAAGCTCGAGGCCATGCATGTCGTGATATGTAATCGGGCCATTACAGGCGGGCATCTTGAAGTTCGCGAGTTGACTGTTGGCAAAGAACCGCGCTGCGTATTCGGGAAAGTCCTGAAGATCGGCTGGGCTGGTCGAGCGACCAAGCTCGCCGCTTTCCCCACCGAACCCGCTCAGGCGATCCGTAACATAGGTCGAGTAACTGGGCTTGCTCATTTCGCCATCGTTGATGACATCGACACCGATTTCGACCTGTTTGCGAACGATTTCGGCTACTGCTGAACGGACGCTGGCTTCGAATATGCCCCGTTCGCCAAGTTGCCCCGCTTCCTTCGCCCGCAAAAGGGCGAGCAGGCTATCGGGGCGGGGCAGGCTGCCGGTGTGAGTCGTCAGGACGCGCTTGATGCTTCGCTTCATGTGGCGGTCTTCTCCTGATTGCGGTAGGGCACCTAGAGTCTGCCATAATTAGGTCCGACTCCCGAATCATGTCCTTCGCCAGCTGGTCGCACAGACACACGCCTACGTCTTGACGTGCTGCGGCGAAATCGGGCAGACCTTCTTCGATGACTAGCTCGACCTTGATATCCGGCAGCCAAGCCCGATAACCGAGACGTTCAGATTGCTTTTTCCCAGTTTGCCCTTCCTGCATTGTTACTCGCACAGGACCTCCGATGGCGCATTCGGTGTCCGGTGGCAGCCCGCCTCTCCCGCGCAACAAAAGACCGCCCCCTCGAGCGCCCCGGAACGAACGTGAGCGTAGTGTTTTTTGCCGCCGGGTTTAAGAGCAGTATGCCCGTTTTGGCACACCGAACCCGATCCGGCCCGCGCCGCTTCAGCACGCCCGTCGAGGGCAGGTGATGCAAGTTTCCGCACCTCGCATCAGCGAGTCGGTATACGCTCGCTCGTGACTCTGGGCTGGAGCGAGGCGAGTTACGTCGAGTTGTTTGTCCGGGAATTAGTGAACCTTGGCGGCGGTGGTCGGCGAAGGTTTTCTGAATAGCACGCAGTAG
>JASHZA010000241.1 GCA_030042765.1 Candidatus Binataceae bacterium
ATATGCTGTGCCAAAGCGCGATGCAGGCTGCGTTTTATGCGACGGAGAAAAAAATCACCGTCAAGACCGCAAAGAAGATCGCCGCCGAGTACCACGACTCGGTTGGCATCGCGCATCGAGGGTCCAGCAGGCGGTCTCTGGTAATAGGCGGACTTGTCGCGGGCGCGACGATCGGATCGTTGTTACTATTCGGCTTCATTTCCAAGAAGGTTCAGCGAGATCGGATATTCAGCGGTAACGCGTCATCGAGTGCGTCGATCGAACAGACGGCTCAAGCAGTCCAGACAGTCAAGCAGCCCAGAAGGACAGTCGAGCAAACAGCCGTCGCAGCGTATCCGGACTCGTCGAGCAGGAAACCCAGGATCGCCGCTTCTCTTGCGCCCCGGCCAGTTGAAATGAGGACCGCATTTGCTTCCGGGACAGCGGCACCCACAGCATATGGAAGCGGTGTTGCTGTGGCCGCTACAAGCGCCGGAACTCAGAAGCAGGCCACCGCAACCGCCGATCAGCGTCGACGCATCACTGTCAGGTACGGTGATACGTTGGAAAAAATCGCCTTGCGCTATTTCGGCTCGAAGGCTGGAATCAACGAAATTATAGAAGCGAACCCACAGCTCGCCAATATAAATGAGTTGAATGTCGGACAGGTCATCTACCTACCCGCATCCCTGACTCAAAAGGCGGCGCAAGATCAGACTGCCACTGCGCGGCCGGTCCCTGACGCGGAAGATCCCGCGGATAGATAAGCCGGCCCCCGCATCTGCGGACCCCAGGAAACCATATCCGGCGCCGAGATCCTTCTGAAAGAACACGCTGCGGCAATCCGCTTTGTCTTGATCATGCGTGAAGAATCTCGGCCCAATTGGGGGGTTTTCTCCGAACGACCCGGCGACTAGGGAAACTGAACCGCCGCGTTGGTGGCCGGGTAATCGTCATGAAATCGCTGGAACGCGCCAAAATTGCGAAAGACCATTTCGTCGTGCGGCCGCGCCAACGTTTCCGGCGATCCTGTCGCGCTGAAACTGGTGAATTCATACGGAACTCCATGTCCGGCTAAAAATGACGGATGGTCGACGATGTGCATGTGCAGGTGCGGCTCTGTCGAACTCCCGGAGTTCCCCACGTGACCGAGAATCTGTCCGGTCTTCACTCGATCACCCACCTTGACCGCGACTGTCCCGGGCCTCATGTGCGCGAAGAAAACGTAACGGTTATTGCCGATATCCACCACCACATGATTGCCACCGGCATTGATGAAGTTGATGTTCACTCCGTATTTTCCTGAGTGCGGAACGTTCTCAGGAATGCCGTCCGTCGCCTCGACGACTGTGCCGTCGGCGACGCTGTAGACGGGATTGTCGTAGCAAAAATAGCTGCTGTTCAGACTTTCCGGCCCCGACCATGTGTTGGCCATCCCGTCGACGATACGATAACGCACCCAGTCAATCGCGTAGCGCTGGGCAAGCCAGGGCTGACCGCCCACGATAAGGATTGTCCGCCGATGGGCAGCGTCCGGACCGTTGTGAACCGAGTCGAACGCCAGCCAGTCATCGCCCCGAAGCGGAGGAGCGATCACGACCGGCGGCTGGCGCCTCACCACGAGGGGTTCCGCTGTTAGCGCATGATGGCTACCGTCTGCGGAAGTAAGATGCAGAGTATGCTGGAGGGTTGCGGGTAGGTCCGCAGGCTTGGGGAATTCGAGAACGAAATAAACGACCGCGCTCTGGCCCGGGCCGATGCGGCGCGTCGCCGGAACAGGCCCTTTTTCGCCGAAAAAGCGCATCATCGATTGCAGGGTGGCACCAGAAAAGGTGAAGGTCTTTGCGCCCGCCGCTACGTCGATCGAATCGAGCATATACGCGACGGGAGGGTAACTACTCAGGCGCATCTCGTACACGAGCCACTGCGTGCCATGCTGAGTCAGTCGGGCAGGTGGATAGTAGAAGTCGACACTAACTTGCGGTGGATTTGGATCGACGCCAGCTGCCCAGCTTATCGCAGGCAGGATAAGGCAACCGACTAGTAAAACCCTGGGCCATCGGAAGAAGCCTTTGCCGATCAGACCTTTTAAAATTGCACGCCGAATCAGAGCCATCGTCGGGTAAGAATATTCGAATACCCAATGTCGAGGCGGACCACTCGCACGCATGTGGCCGTTCTCCCATATTCAAGCGGCGCCGTCACCCTGAAGACGACGGGCCGTCAGATATTCGCCCTCTTTCGGCGCATCGAGCATTTTTTTGAGCACCGTACAGCCTTCCGCACTGCCGCAGTATTCAATTGCAGTCAAGGAGAGGCAAGATGCCATACCGGATGAAGCTATTCATCCTTTCGTTACCGTCTGCGCGAAACAAGCCTCCGATCGGAGTTAGGTTTCGTCGACCGCCGGCCAGACGTGACAGCGTAGCATCAGTTCTGCCGGATGGGGTGTCAGGTACGATTGATTCTCGAGACAAGTGATTTCGAATGCCGCAGCGTAGTGACGAATGAGGGTGAGCGGCACTATCAGAGGCACGCGGCCGGAGCGATAGCCGGCGATCAGTTGATGTAGTTGACGGCGCCTATCGGGGTAGAGCCGGTCGCCGAAACGGCCCGTCATGTGCTGGAGCACGTTGACGTGGCGGCTGCGCGTCGCTGGAAGGCGGAGCGCGAACATGAACCATTGCTGGTAGCGCCGGCTCAGTTCGGCGCG
>JASHZA010000242.1 GCA_030042765.1 Candidatus Binataceae bacterium
AGGCGATCGAGCCCACCTGCGAACATAGTCCCGCCGATCGAGCGCGGCAAGCGGCGAAGCTGGGCTACTCCTGGGATCCAGCGCTCGAGAGGCGGAACCGTCACGGATTGAGCAGCCACTGCTGGAGCTTCGACCACCTCCGCTCCGTACGCGCGTCGTTCACGGCAAGGGCCAATGCCTTGCGCTGCCCCACTAGCACGACCAGCTCGCGGGCTCGTGTAATCCCGGTATAGAGCAGATTACGCCGCAGCATCAGGTAGTGTTGTATTGAAAGCGGAATCACCACCGCCGGATATTCCGAACCCTGAGCCTTGTGAATGGTGGTTGCATAGGCGGGTGAGACCTCGTCGAGTTCGCCGAAGTCATAGATAATGCTTCTGCCGTCGAACTCGATGACGATTTCCTGGGCCTCCAGATCGACCCCACGTACCACTCCGATATCGCCGTTAAAGACCTCCTTATCGTAGTCGTTGGCGGTCTGCATGACCTTGTCGTCCACGCGAAAGTTCCACCCGAAGCGCGCGACGGCGGGCTTGCCTTCGTTGCCGTTGAGCGCGCTCTGCAGATCGAGGTTGAGCGCGCGCGTTCCGAGGCGGCCACGGTTCATCGGGCAGAGCACCTGGACGTCGCGGATTGGATCGAGGGCGAAGCGCTTGGGAATTCGATTGCGAACAACTTCAATGATCTTGCCGGCAGCATCGTCGGGATCGGCGGCTTCGACAAAGAAGAAATCCGAATTTTCATTCACTGAGAGCTCCGGCCTCTGGCCGCGGTTGACGCGGTGCGCGTTGACCACGATCCGGCTTTCCGCCGCCTGACGAAAAACCTCGGTCAGACGCGTCACGGGTACCGCCCCCGAAGCGATAATATCGGCGAGCACCTGTCCGGGACCGACCGAGGGAAGCTGATCGACGTCGCCAACCAGCAGTAGAGCCGATCGCGCCGGCAGCGCTTTTATAAGGGATGCCATCAACGGCACATCCACCATCGAGGCTTCATCCACGACCAGCAGCTCGCATTCGAGCGGGTTGGCTTCGTCGCGTTTGAACCCACCGCGTCGGGGGTCCGCCTCCAGCAGCCGGTGGATGGTCTTGGCCATCAGTCCGGTGCTCTCGGCAAGCCGCTTGGCGGCTCGTCCGGTTGGTGCGCACAGCGCTACCGAGACCGCCTTCGCCCCCAGAATCTTGAGGATCGAATTGATAAGCGTGGTCTTGCCGACTCCTGGTCCGCCGGTGATGACGAGTAGCTTGTTGACCAAGGCGAGGGCGAGAGCGGTCCGCTGGCTTGGCGCGAGAGTTACTCCAAGCTTCTTTTCAACCCAGGCGGTTGCGCGCTCAACATCTATGCTCGACCAGCCTGGCGACTCTGAGGCAAGTGCGCGCAATCGCTGCGCGACGAAGCGTTCGGCGCCCCAGAGATAGGCAAGAAAAAGGCAACGCCGATCGCCGACCTCGTCCGCGACCAAATAGCCGTTTGCGACCTCCGCAGCCAGTGCCTCGACCAGTGTTGCGGTTGGAATTTCCAGCAGCCTCTCCGCCTCCGCGAGCAGTTCATCCTCGGGTAGTCCGCAGTGACCTTCCGCCAGCGCCTGCATCAAAGTGTATTCAAGCCCGGCCCGCGCACGAATCAGCGCGGTCCTGGAGATACCGAGTCGCTCGGCAATCAGGTCAGCCGATTTAAAGCCGATGCCCACGATGTCGCGCGCGAGGCAATAGGGATTTTCGCTCACCCGCGGTATGGCGTCTGCGCCGTAGGTCTTGTAGATGCGAACCGCGCGCGACGTACTAACTCCATGGCCTTGCAGGAACGCCATAATCTCGCGGATAGCTCGTTGCTCGGCCCAACTCGAGGTGATGCGCTGCACACGCTTGTCACCGATGCCCTCGACCTCAAGCAGCCGCCGCGGTTCGTGCTCGATTACTTCGAACACCGCTTCGCCAAAGGCGTTCACCAGCCGCTGCGCGAAAACTGGTCCAATGCCCTTGATGAGCCCGGAACCCAGGTACTTCTCCATACCTTCGGCAGAGGTCGGTGAGGTCACTCTGAGAAAGGTCGCGCGAAATTGACGGCCATGTTCACGGTGGGTTTCCCACCGTCCACTGGCATGGATGTATTCGCCCACGGCAATCGATGGGGTGGCGCCGAGCACGGTGACGAGCTCGTGGTGGCCGCGCGCCTTCGCGCGCAGGACACAAAACCCATTGTCCGGGTTGTGAAACG
This sequence comes from Candidatus Binataceae bacterium, assembly GCA_030042765.1. GTDB lineage: Bacteria > Desulfobacterota > Binatia > Binatales > Binataceae > JASHZA01. The sequence continues at coordinate 2,221 of JASHZA010000242.1, forward strand.
TGACCCGTTCGACCAGGCCCGCCAGCGGTTCTCGCTCGCCCGACCAATCGGATTGAGCGTTTCCGTCGGGCGCGCGGTGATCCTGGGTCATTCCCCCGTAGCCTCTAAACTCGCGGTCAAAACCACAACCGTCCGAGTCCTCTCACCTCTCGGCGACACGTGCAGTGGGGGCATGCATCATGCTTCAGGCTGAGCCGGCACAGCACTTCTTGAACTTGCGCCCGCTGCCGCAGGGGCAGGGATTGTTGCGTCCAGGCTTTCCCACTACCGACGGTACCGCGCCGTACCTGCGGTGCAGTCGCCAATAGGCGTCGATCGCCTGCACCGAGATTTCCAGCATTTCCAAGGCGTCTTCATATTCAGCCTCGGGGTCCTCGCTCGCGTCGAGCTGCTCTCGGCCTTCCTCAGTGCCCAGCATCAGGATGGGCATGAGCAACACCCGATTGCTTTCATCCTCAAAGAGCGGCTCCCAAGCCTTGCTCGCGAGATCGATCGCCCGCATGAAGCCGGAGCACCAATCGTCGGCCACCCACTGCGTCTCGCCATCCACTTCGCGTGCGTAGAGCAACGGCTCGAAACCGGATGAATCTTCCCCGAACATCGCGCTGAGCGCGTTCATTTGGCGCAGGACCAGACCGATCATTCGCTCCGCTTGCGCCGGCGACTCAAACACGGGTTCGCCGCTGCCGCCCCAGACAACCGGGAGCCACGAACTGGGCGGCACCAGCTCGGGGCCGACGACCAGCGCGGTGAGAAAGCCATCGAGAGTGACGAGATCAATGCACCCATCGGGAGTTGCCTCGGACATCAGGAAGGCCTCGAGCTCGGCGAGCTCTGCAGCCGATAGCCGCGTTTCCAAAATCACGGTGATGGCCCTCTCACGATAGAATGTGCCCTGTCTATGGAGATCGCGTATACCCCCTGTCAGAGACTCCGCAAGCTCTCTGGCCAGGTTTGCCAAAAGATTCCTCCACAACCGCAATCTGTGCC
>JASHZA010000243.1 GCA_030042765.1 Candidatus Binataceae bacterium
CGGGGCGCATGTGCAAACGTACTACTTTCCCGAGGGTTCGCATGAGCTGGGGGCCAGCGTCGACGCGCCTTTGCGCAAGTTTCTGCGCGACAATCTGCTGCCCTCGGATACGGTGTCCTGAGCGATAACTTCCGGCACTCGCGGTCCGGGCGACTGCAACGCGAGCCCGCGGCGCGGTACACTTGCCGCTCATGGCCGATGCAAACATCTCCGCGACGCCTCAATTTCTGGTCGGCACCGCGTCCTGGACCGATCCTACCCTGGTCAAATCCGATCTGTTCTATCCGCCGGCGGTAAAGACTGCGCACGAACGGCTTCGCTTCTATGCCGAAAACTTTCGGACGGTTGAAGTCGATTCGAGCTACTACGCGCTGCCTTCCGAGCGGAATTCGCGCCTGTGGGTCGAACGGACACCCGAAGATTTCGTTTTCAACATCAAGGCCTTCGGATGGCTGACACAGCATGCCGCCGACACCACGCGGCTCCCCAATGCGATCAAGGAGGTCCTGCCGTCGGCGCTCATGACCGAGCGCCGGATTAAGGATCCCCCAAGCGAGGTTCTCGATCTTGCCTTTCAGATGTTCTGGAGTGCGCTCGGGCCCCTGCGCGACGCGGGCAAGCTCGGAAAACTGCTGTTTCAGTTCCCACCGTACTTTACATATAGGAAGCCAATCTGGACTATATCGCCACCCTCGCACGGCGGATGCCGGGAGCGCCAATCGCAATCGAATTCCGCCATCCAAGCTGGCTCGAGGGCGAAACGCGCCAGGTCGACACGATGAGATTTTTGCGCAAACACGCACTGACTTACGTTTCGGTCGACGCGCCCGCGGGAGTCGGTGTATCGTCGGTCCTCGAGGCGACCGGCGCCGACGCCTACGTGCGGTTCCACGGACGCAACCGCGAGAACTGGTTCAAACACAATGTCGAAGTCGCCGAGCGCTACAAGTATCTTTATTCCGAGCGCGAGTTGGCCGATTGGGCGAAGCGGCTGAAACAACTGAGCGGCGTCTGCCGCGCTTTCGTGATTTTCAACAACTGCTATCGTAACTTCGGAATCATGAACGCGACCACGATGAGCCAGATGTTGTCGCGCTGACGAGCCAGCGATGGGCACACTCCGCCTCTACCAGTTTGCCACCAGCCCCTTCTGCGCGAAGGTGCGCAAGATCCTCGATTACAAGGGTCCAGCATATGAACTGGTCGAGGTCGATTACCTGGAGCGCAAGGCGCTGCTGCTCGCTTCAGGGCAGATAATGGTGCCGGCGCTGACGCTCGAGAGCGGCGAGACGATTACCGACTCCGACCGGATCGCCACGCGACTCGAGGAGCTTTATCCGGAGCCAACGATCTTTCCGCCCGATTTGCGCGGAATCCACCTGGCGCTCGCGCGCTACTTCGACAGCGAACTCGAAGACGCGCTCTTCCGTGCGGCGGTGCCCGACGAGATCGCGCATTATCGCCGCCAGGGACGCGATCGCGAGGCGTTATGGCGCCTGCTGCGGGAACGCAAATATGGCGCTGGCTTCTGTGACACGATGGTCAGCGAGAACCGCGCGAATATGGACCGGGTGCGCGAGATGCTCGCGCCGCTTGACGATTCCCTGCGCGAGCGCGCGTTCCTGTTGGGACGGATTGGCTACGCGGACTTCGCGCTTTACGGGCAGCTTTGCTACCTGGGCTTTACCGGCGAATTGAAGATCCCTTCAGGCCTGGCAAATCTGCGCGCCTTTTACGAGCGCATGGGCCGGATTTCCTCGGTGCCTGAGCCCAATCCCTGAATCGGTCCAGCGAGACTGGCGCCGGCGCCTTACGCTATTTCCGAGGTTGCCGCGTGCAGGAACCTGGAAAAGAGTGCGCCACTCGAATCCAGCGCGACGTCGTAAAGCGAGGCCGTGCGGCCGGGAACAAAGATTTGGTGCCCCTCGTCAAGGAAGGCATAGCAGACACACAGCGCCAGCGCTGTGTAGGGCCGCCCGTACATCGGGCCCCGGACCAACAGCCAGAACAGGATACCGTAGTTGGTGAAATGGGCGGCCTTGCGAATCATCATGTGCATCAGTCCGATCGTTGCCGCGGAAGCTCCCGGCAAAATCCAGCGCAGGATCGGTTCGATGATTCGCGACGTCGCGGCGGCCGTAAATAGTGACGTCGAAAAGATAAAAAGAATTACTATCCAGAAAACTACCGGCAGCCACAGCATCAATCTCGCTTCGGATGTCTCGGCTTGCCTGGCGCTATCGCTCTGCACGTGATCGATTCTCCATCGAGGTCCGGTCCCGCCTATGCTCCGGAAATTCACCGGTTGTTTTATCGTGGAACGGGCGTTGATTTGTTTTGTGGACTTTCAAGGCGTAATCACTTAATTCTCGCTGTCCGGCCGAAATCATTCAAGGGTCACCCGCGTAGTGGCCGGTCACGGACGACCCGGCCACTTGAACCGATCTTGCACGGATCGTGGGCGTCGCGGGTCCAACCCACGCTATAATGGCTCAATGGATCGTCCACTTCATATTGCGAAGGCGCAGCCGGCGCCGCCGTGCAGCGTGGTTATTTTCGGGGCCTCAGGCGATCTGGCCAAACGCAAGCTGATACCCGCGCTCTATAATCTGCTGGCCTGTGGGCAGGACGTGCATCCGCAGAATTTTGCAGTGCTCGGCTTCGCGCGCCGCCCGATGACGCTCGAGGAGTTTCGCGAAAGCGCGCGCGAGGCGGCCTCCCGCTTCTCTCGCCTCGAGCTCGAGCAAAATTGCTGGAACCAATTCGCAACCCGGCTCGGCTATTTGTCCGGGCTCGACGAGCCGGACGGGTTCTCGCGGCTCAAGGCCCAGCTCGAACAGACCGAGGCCGCGCACAACCTTCCGCCCAATCGCGTTTACTATTTGTCGATTCCGCCCGAAGCGGTGCCCGAATGCGTCGAGCGGCTCGATACCGCCGGGCTAATCGCCAAACCCGGTGCTGCCAACTTCACCCGAGTGGTGGTGGAAAAGCCCATCGGCACCGATCTCGCCAGCGCGCTCGAAATCAACCGCATCCTGCACGGTCATTTCGACGAGTCGCAGATCTTTCGCATCGACCATTACCTTGGCAAGGAGACCGTGCAGAACCTGCTCGTGCTGCGGTTTGCCAATGCAATCTTCGAGCGGATGTGGGGCGCGCGTAACGTCGACCATGTGCAGATAACCGTGGCCGAAAGCGAGGGGGTTGGTTCGCGCGCGATGTACTACGACCCCGCGGGTGCGCTGCGTGACATGGTGCAAAACCATATCCTGCAATTGCTCGCACTGGTCGCGATGGAGCCGCCGGTCGGCCTCGACGAGCAGGCGATCCGTGAAGCGAAGCTAAACGTCTTGCGTGCCTTGCGCCCGATCGGCCCGGGCGACGCGCACGCGATGACGGTCCGCGCGCGCTACAGCCCCGGCATCGTCGAGGGCGAGTCGGTGCGCGGCTATCTCGAGGAACACGGTATCTCGCCCCGCTCCCGGACCGAGACTTTCGTCGCGCTCAAGCTCTGGATCGATAATTGGCGATGGGCCGGAGTACCCTTTTACGTCCGCACCGGGAAACGCATGCCCGCGCGTGAGAGCCTGATTTGCGTGCAGTTCAAGGACGTGCCGCAAATCCGGTTCAATCGCGCCGCGCAACTGCCGCCCAACGCGCTTACCATTCGCATCCAGCCGGACGAAGGATTTTCCTTCGAGGTCCTTGCAAAGCAGCCCGGGCTCGACGTTGCCGTCCGTCCGGTGCGGATGAACCTGCGCTACGAGAGCGAGTTTAGCGGACCCTCGCCCGACGCCTACGAGCGGCTGCTGCTCGACGTGATGGCGGGCGATCACACGCTCTTTGTCAGCGCCGCCTTCGTCGAGAAATCGTGGGAGTTCGTGCAGTCGATCCTTGACCAGTGGCAGCAGGACCCGGCAATGCCCCTCTACCAATATCCCGCCGGGACCGTCGGCCCCGACGCGGCTGACGAAATGATTCACGGCGACGGCCGTGCCTGGCGCGACCTGTAACGTGTTCCACCGGTGAACGCAGCCAACGACAAGGTAGTCATCCTGGGAGCCAGCGGCGTGATGGGCTCGACCGCCGCCGCGGTCTTTGCCGGGGCCGGCTACGACGTCACCATGCTCGCGCGCGACCTCGACAAGGCCCGCCAGGCATTGGTTGTGACGAAGAATGCGGCGCGGGCCGAAGCCGTGGCTGAACGCGTAACTCTCGGCGCCTATGACAGCGATCTGGCACGCGCGGCCGCCGAGTCGGCGATCATCTTCGAGGCGCTCGCGGAGGATCTGGCGCTCAAGCGCGAATTCTTCAAAAAACTCGATACCTGCCGCCACCCCGATTCGATCGTCGCGACGAATTCCTCGGGACTCTCGATCAGTGAGATGGCCGAGGGGCTGAGCGATTCGTTCTGCCGCCACTTCTTCGGCATCCATCTCTACAACCCTCCGCAAATAATCGTCGGCGCCGAACTTGTTCCGCATCCGCAGGCTGACCCTGCGCTCACCGGCCAGCTCAAGCAGATGTTGGCGAAACGCCTGGGCCGCAAGGTGATCGTTACTCGGGACCGCCCGGCGTTCGTCGGCAATCGTATCGGCTTCCGCATGATGAACGAGGCCGCCCAACTCGCCGAAACGCATGGTGTCGCCTTCGTCGACTACGTTACCGGCCCGCATACGGGGCGCGCGATGGCGCCTTTGGCGACGGTTGATCTCGTCGGATGGGACGTTCACCAGGCGATCGTCGATAACGTTCACGCGAATTGCCCCGCCGACGAGGCGCGCGATCATTTCAGGCTGCCGGACTATATGGCCAGGGGAATCGGCGCCGGTCGGCTGGGTGACAAGACCCCCGGCAAAGGGGGCTTCTATCGCCGTGCGGCTGGCCGTACCGTCGAGGTGCTCGATCCCAAAACCGGCGCCTACCAGCCGTTCATCCCGCCCCGGCAGATCGAATTTGTCGAGCGGATGAAATCGCTGAACCGCGTCGGCCGCTATCGCGAGGCTATGGCGGTGTTGGCGCGGGCCGTCGGACCCGAGGCCGACCTTGCGCGGCGCTTCGTCCTCGGCTACGTCAGTTACGCGCTCAACCGTGTCGGCGAGGTCGCGGAGACCGCCGCCGACGTCGACACGATTATGACTTATGGATTCAACTGGGCGCCGCCGTGCGCGATCGTCGACCTGATCGGCGCGCCCGAAACCGCGTCGATGATCGCGCTCTACGGCCTGCCGATCCCGCCGGTGATCGAGCAGGCGGCGCGAACTGGCGCTAGAATGTTTAGGGGTGGGGTGCTCGAATACGGACGCACCTTCGCCGGGTAAGGAGATCAAAACATGAAACAGCCGCCAGTCTATATCCTGGGCGGGGCCCAAAGCGATTTCGCCCGCAACTGGACCAAGGAAGGCAAGCACTTCGTCGCCGTGATGGGCGAGATGGTTGCCGACGCGCTCGAGACCACTCAAATCGAGCCGCGCGAAGTCGAGACCGCGCACGTCGGCAATTTTGCCGC